>CADEFG010000745.1 GCA_902826505.1 uncultured Acidobacteriota bacterium | reverse complement strand
AAACAGTTTCGCCGTTGTAGATTGAAAGCCCGATTAGTCCGATTCCGTAAGCGACGTAGAGCGTGATTTCCTTAACGATAGGAAAAGCCAAAGAAAACGTCGCTACGCCCCAACAAAAGGGATAAAAAATCTGGTTGGCAAATTTTTCGTCAAAGCCGAACGCGGAAAGAACCGGCGCGGCTAGTTTTAGTCCGATTAAAATAAACAGTCCGGCGATTCCCAAAAACAAGCCGCCGAATTTAATGATGTTTTGCGAAACAACCATCAAAGTAAAAAGTCTGGTCATATCCCAACCCAAGATGTTCATCTCCGAAGTTACGTCTTTAACGCTCGATTCTTTATCGAAAATTATCCCGATAAGCCCCGGTTCGCCATTCGGCAATCTTTCGGCAAGCAGGGCATTCGGGTCTTCAACAGCGAAATTAGTTTTGACATATTTCTTCATTTTTTCGTCGAATTCGGCGACGAGTTCACGGTTGAAACTTTTTATCGGTCGGGCAATGAATTTTCCGGTAACGGTCAGCATATCAATGATAAACGGACTCGCGCCGATGATGACCATAAAAATCACACTGCGGATTCCCCAACGCGTCAGTTGTTCGGGACTGATGCCCTTGTTATCAGAAAATCTTCGCAAAAATCCGATGCCTAAAATGAAGCTCGCTATGATCCACGCAAAGAAAATCAGCACAGGCATTGCCGGTTTGATGATGACATCGAGCAGGGATTTGAAAAGCCATTCCTGCCCGGTTTTCATCATATTTTGAATCTGCACGCTAAAGCTCGGAGCAACAGGTTTTGGCGTGGTAGTCGGCGACGGCGATGTTTGCGGAGTCGGGCTTGTCGTTGCCACCGGATAGTTGGTTTCAAACTGCTGCAAAACAGGAACAGGACTGCCATCGAGCGGCGGCATAAACGGAGAATCGTAGTTGATCGTCATAATAATATCGTTCGCTGTAACCGGAACGCCGTTTATCGTTCCAATCACCGTTTGCCCTTCAACACGCGGCGGTTTGACTTGTCTTCGTTGTGCAAAAGCAGCATCAAGGAAAACAATGGCAAAAAGAAATAAGCTGACCGCAATTTGGGTTAATATTTTTCTATTCAAAAGACGCATAATTTTAATTCTCCGTTTAACTTTTTAGGGAAGTTGGTTATCGTAAATTTCCTGCCGCCAGACATCGTATTTTTCAAGTTCGATCATAAATTCGTCTGAAGCACGGGTGATGCCGGTCATCATTTCATTGGTTTGACGAATCTCTTTGCCGAACTCGGTCATCTGCTCAATTTTCAAGCCGTATTTAACGAACTTTTCCTGAATCTTGGTTTCGAGTTCGCGCAGTTGTCCTTCCACAGTAGTAATGCGTAAATTTATCGCTAACATTTGGTCAATCAATGATTGAACGCCGTCTTGATTTGCCGGGTTACTCGTATCAATCGCCCGAATCTTTTCGGCAATTTTCTCGCGCTCTTCGTAAAGTTTGGCTAGATCGAGCAGAATCATTTCGCGGTCGTAAAGCATTCTTTCGAGTTCGGAATCGAGTTTGGCAAGTCGTTCGAGATTTTTGAGTTCCGCGTCCGCCCGCCGTCCGATGGAATGGCGCAGAAAATCGTCCAAATCGCGCTTATTCTGATCCATATCAAAAATTCCGTTTCGCAGGCGGCGGGAAATATTTACTATTGATTGAATTTGACTCGTTATCGTGTTTTCTATCCGCCGTTTTAGCTCGTAAGTGCCGCGAATCAATTTTCCGAGCTGCGCGTAAGTCGTGATAAGTTGTTTATGCCGGGTGATTTGCTCGTCAACTTTGTCCAGAATGCCGCGCAAATTCGTCACGCTCTCGACCATCTTTTGATATTGCTTGACGGCGTTTTCATACATCGTGATATATTGATTGACCGTTTCCATCCAGCGCGTCGCTTCTTCGATTTTTTTCGAGAGCTGCAAAGCGTATTGCGACGGATCGAAAACCGTCCACTGCGCCTGCGCGGGTTTGACTTCAAAGGACAGAAACATCGAAGTCAGAATGAGACTCATTACAATTTGTTTCGGAAAACTTAATTTTTGCTTTTTCATTTATTCGCTCCTCCTGTTTTGAGTTCCGCCAAATCCTGCTCGGAAAGATTTGTTAATCCGACTGCTGTTAATCCAAGCGGATATTTTTGGGCGAGATGGCTGACAATGATTGCCAGAGGTAAATCCGGGCGCAAATTTTCGATGAGGCGGCGGGCGTTGGCTTCGTTCGTGTCGTTGGTATTCGCCCAGAGCATCGTCGGCGAAGCGTGAACTTCCGCCATCTCAATTATTTTGTCGTTGCCACTGCCCAAAACCATTACCCATTGCGTATATCGCCCGTATTGGTTGTTAATGGCACGAACCGCCGCGATTGTTTCTTTGGAGAGTTCGCAGTCGTCGGCAAGGCGTTCAAAACCGCCGATTTGTTTGCCGATAATCTTCACACCGGAATTTTTGACTAAATCAATGCCGGATACATTCGGACGTTCGGGCGTTCCCGTAAAATGCTCGTAGGCTTGCGAAAAGAGAATCGTGACCAGACCTTCCTTGCGCCCGGTGACTGAGGCTTCCGCCATTAGTTCCTGAATCGCCGGAAAATGCTTATTGATTTCGCGCACCTCGTCGCAGATAAATAGAATCGGTGTCTTTTGTCCGCTATCGTTTTCTTCACCGATTTCCTGCATAATCTGTGCGCTGATGCGGAAACCAACCGATTCGCGGATTTTTTCGTCCAAAGTGGCAATGGTTGATAGTTCAAACACAT
>CADEFG010000744.1 GCA_902826505.1 uncultured Acidobacteriota bacterium | reverse complement strand
TGGTGGGGTTTGAACGAACATATCAAAGATATTACAAACCGCTATGCGGACGAAGGTTTTCTGGCAATCGCGCCCGATCTTTATCGCGGGCGGATTGCCGCTAATCCTCAGGAAGCCGGAAAAATGATGCAGGAACTCAAAATCGAGGACGGCTTGGACACGATCAAAAACACGATCGCGGCGGCACGCGAAAAATACGGCACCGCGCATTTCGGCATCACGGGTTTTTGTATGGGCGGAACTTACGCGCTGCGCGCGGCTTGCGAGCTTGAAGGTTTAAGCGCCGCCGCGCCTTTTTACGGTGATATTCCCGAAGAGGATATTTTGAAAAATCTGACCGCGCCGACGATTTTTGTTTCGGCAACCAAAGATAACTGGATCAACGGTGAAAAAGTCGGGTTTCTCGAAGAAATGACCGAAAAATACGAATTGCCCGTAACTTCGGTAAAGTACGAAGCGGATCACGCATTTTTTAACAATACGCGCCCCGAAGTTTACGACGAAACTTCCGCCCGGGACGCATGGGCGTTGGTGGTCGGATTTTTTAACGACAAACTTTAGAAAATCAGCCGTGAATTTCAGGAGTAAAATTAAAACAAATTGTCCGAATCGCGGCTAAAATTTTATTGATGCAGTTTATCGCCCTAACAATTTTGGGATTTGGCGGCTTGGAGCTTTTTTCCTATATCGTTCATCGCTGGCTTTTTCACGGCGTTTTGTGGCGTATTCATCAAACGCATCACATGGCGCGAAAAAGTCGGTTTGAGCCAAACGATCTGTTTTCGGGTGTTTTCGCGACGGCTTCGATCTGTTTGATAATTTTTGCCGAAAAACCGCTTCTCGATTCGATATCTTTTCCTGTTGGTTTGGGCATCGCAATCTACGGCGCGGTTTATTTTATCACGCACGATATTTTTACGCACCGCCGATTTTTGTGGTTTAATTCGCAAAATAGACTACTTTTGGCAATTCGCGCCGCGCACCAAAAACATCATCAATCCGCCGAAAAACACGGTGTCGAACCGTTCGGTTTGTTCATTTTTGACTACCCGAAATTTTGGCGAAAGATTACTGCCCCGAAAACGCAAAAAGCGGAAGTCCAAACAACTTCCGCTGAAATAATTTAAAGCGAACCTAAGAATTTGGAAAATCCTTTATTTTACTTCGAGCAATTCTTTTTCATCCAAAACAGGTTTCTCGACCATCACCGGCTGGCGTTTGGAAACCGCTTTTAATGCCTCGCCCGTCGGCGCGAGTTCGACGTGCGACGAAAGTACGCGTGTAATTCTTTTCGGCAACAGCATCGGCGCGATTCCGGCGATCGAATTTGCGAGACTGACAATATCGCCGCCGCCCGACCAATTTTCGCGCACGACCGTTTCATCCGTCCGGTTCAAAAGCCGCAAAAGCGTCAGCGCGACCAAGTAAATGTCGTCAACCTGTCCGATGAACGGGAAAACGTCGGGAATAAAATCGAGCGGCATGATGACGTAAACGACCGCCGCACCGAATAATGCCTTTTCCGCCAGCGGTACGCGGCTGTCTTTAAGAAGTCTGCCTAAAAGCGTGAACATATTCGGCAGAAACATTATAAAACTGTTCATTCTGCCTTTGATCTGCACCTTTTCTTTGCGAGTCGGTTTTAGTGTTTTTGGTGTTTTTGCCATTTGTGTCTTTGCCATAAATTTATTTTCTCTAAGTCTAAAAAATAGCACAGATTTGAGCAAGTTTGTTATCAAAAAGTTGTATGGTAAATTTGGTCTTTGGCTTTCGGCTTTCGGCTTTTAATTTGTTTATCGTGAAAATTTAGCGAACCGAAAGTTCAAAAACTAAAAACCAAAAAACTAAAGACCAAAAAACAAATTCTATGATTTTAGAAAAAATCCGCTCGAAAGCTGCCGAAAATCTTCAACACATTATCTTGCCCGAAGGCGAAGATCCGCGAACCGTCCAAGCCGCCGCGGTCTGCGTCCGTGAAAAACTGGCGAAAATCACGCTTCTCGGCAACGAGGAAAAAGTCCGTGAACTAGCGCGTGAAACGAGTTCAAACCTCAACGGCGTTGAAATCTTAGACCATCGAAAATCGAACGAGTTCGGACGCATTGCGCAGTTTTATCACGAATTGCGCCGTGCCAAAGGCGTCACCTTGGAAGAAGCCGAGCAAACCGTCAAAGACCCGCTTTATTACGGAAACCTGCTCGTCAAACTCGGAAAGGCGGACGGCTCGGTCGCCGGCGCGACGAACACGACCGCCCACACGGTTGCCGCTGCGCTCCGCTGTATCGGTGTGCGAGCGGGTTTCAAGATCGTTTCGTCGTTTTTCCTGATGGTCGTTCCCGATAAAAAATTCGGCGCAGGCGGCGCGATGATTTATGCCGATTGCGGTGTCGTGATCGACCCGAACGCAGCGGAGCTTGCCGAAATCGCGATCGCTTCCGCCGATTCGTGTCGCGCGCTTTTAGGAGTTGAGCCGCGCGTCGCGATGCTCTCATTTTCGACCAAAGGCAGCGCGAAACATCCGTTCCTGGACAAAATCATCGAAGCCGTCAAAACCGTCCGCGCGCGCCAACCCGAACTCGAAATCGACGGCGAACTCCAGGCTGATGCCGCACTTGTTCCAAGCGTCGCCGAATCGAAAGCCAAAGGCTCGCCGGTCGCAGGAAAAGCCAATGTCCTGATCTTCCCCGATCTCAATGCCGGCAATATCGCCTACAAATTAACCGAACGTCTAACTGGCGGAACCGCCATCGGTCCGATTCTGCAAGGCTTGGATAAACCCTTC
>CADEFG010000743.1 GCA_902826505.1 uncultured Acidobacteriota bacterium | reverse complement strand
AGTCAAAAAATTAGTTCTCAAATACTACGGAAGTAAATTTCGTCTTGCCGCTTGGATCATCTCGTTTTTTCCCACTCATCGTCATTACGTTGAACCATTCGCCGGCGGTGCCAGCGTCCTGCTCGTCAAAGAGCCGTCACGCCTTGAAACGATCAATGATCTGAATATGGAAATCGTCAATTTCTTTCGTATTCTGCGCGAGCGCCCAGAGGAACTTGTTTCCAAAATTAAATTAACGCCCTGGGCGCGTGTCGAATTTAACGATGCCCTCGATGAGATCGAAATCCCCGATCCGGTCGAACGCGCGCGCCGTTTTTTCTTCCGGATCTGGATGAATCTGCAGGGCAGCATGATTACTCAAAAAGCAAATTTTCGCCGGCACAATAAAGGTAACAAGGTCGTCACTAAATCGATCGATTACGATAATCTGCTCGACGCTTCAAAGCGTCTTCAGTCGGTCTTGATCGAGAACCGCGACGCCTTTAAATTGATCCGTGAAATGGACTCGCCCGACACGCTTTTTTATCTCGATCCGCCGTATGTCTTTTCGACGCGCTCGACGAGCAAAGCGTATTCTCACGAAATGTCGGACGCGCAGCACCGCGAATTTGCCGAGCTTTTATACGGCTTGCAGGGCTTCGTTGTCCTGAGCGGGTATTCTTCGGAAATTTACAAAGAATTATTTGAATTAAAAGGTTGGCGGCGATTCGATAAAGATGCCTGGACGATGCGCGGAACAAAGAAAACCGAAAGTGTTTGGCTCTCTCCGCGGACGGCGAAAAAGCTTGGATTATTACCGGAAGCGGGAAGATAAATTTTCCATTGACAACTAATATCTTTTTCAATTAATCTTACGCACAGGGGATTCGGTTGGTGGCTTGGAAACAGCAACCGAATCCCTAAATTTGTGCGCTTTTTCCAAACCCAGCCGAAACCTGAAAACCCGATTTACCAAACAACTTAAACCTTAAAGCCTAACCGCTTTTCTTTTTTCTGATTCAATAGAGATTGGATGTGGGAAATGTATGTTTCTTACCTGTCAGTCCGGCAATCAGCATATTTCAAATACGCGTCAAAATAAATATGCCCAATTCAAACACCCTGCCTTCAAACAATAGTTTGTCACATCCGTTTTTTTCTCAGTTGAACAGTAAAGAAGATAAAGCCAGGAAAATTCATCGTTTATTACTTGATTTTGCAAAGGACGAATCGGAAAAAGATTTGAAATCGATCTGCCGCCAAACCGCCGATTTTTTCCGCGAAGCATTTTTCGGGAAAACCGAAGCGCAAGTTCGGACGGCGATTATTAAAGTTCTCGAAGATTATTTCGACGGCAAATATTACACCGCGCTCGAGCTTGAAGATCTCGCTGAAGAAACCCGCATCGGTGCTGAAACTCTGTTACCGGTCATCCGGCAAATGGTCAGCGAAAAGCTTATCGTCGAAGGACGCCGGCGGCGCTGGAACGAACCCGGGCGGCATTACAATTCGATCTATAAATTGAACAGATAATTTTCAATTCGAATTTTCAAGCTTTCGAGCGGCTACTGAGCAATCAGACCGCTTTTTATTTTTTGGTCATACTTTTTTTAGTTCGAGATCGAACAATCTCAAAATCAAAAAAAGGATGGATCAATAAATTGAAAATCAAAAGTTTATTTGGAAAAGTCAAAAGTTTTTTTTCGCGCTCGAAAAGTGAAATCGATTCCGCTCAGCCCGTCAAAAGTCAAAACGAAACGTCAGATTGGGAAAAACGGCTCGCGAAAGAAATCAAGCTCCAGCGGTTCTTTTACAGAAATACCGGGCTCAACCGGCAGGAAAGAAATCGGCTGCTTGGCGAATTGCGCAGCGCGACCGGCGCGCGGCGGAAAATGATCAAACAAATTCTCAAAGAATCGCCTAAAAATATTCCTTACCGGCGCGGTCAAAAAATTCATCCTCAACACACCGGGCTCGCGACGCCCGAAAATTTAATTCTTACATAAATGATCACAGTTGCTTTGATGGAACGCCTTTTCCCGACAAAAGGCTTAAATCCGAAAAAATTCAATCTTGTCCGCGACCGCGCCAAACTCGTTGAAACGCTCAACCGGATTTTGCCGAAATACGGGATCAACACGCACAAACGAATTAGTGCATTTCTCGGCAATTGCGGGATCGAGACGGATTATTTCCGGACGACGACCGAATACGCTTCAGGCGCGGCTTATGAAGGGCGCGCCGGGTTAGGCAATACCGTTTCCGGTGATGGGCGCCGCTTCAAAGGGCGCGGTCTGACGCAAACTACCGGGCGTTTCAATTACGCGCGCGTCAATGAAACCGTCGGCAAAAAATTGGGAATCGATTTTCTCCGGCATCCGGAACGTCTCGCCGAAGTCGAGATCGCCGTCGAATCAGCCTGTGTTTTCTGGGACGATCATAACTTGAACGCGTTCGCCGATCGCGGCGAATTCAAGCAGCTCTCGGGGCTGGTCAATCGCGGCGACAAAAACAAACTAGCGCTCCACTGGGAGAAACGCTCAGCTCTTTATGCAAAGTGTAAAGAAGCTTTACCGCTAGATTTTACGATTGCACTCGAACCGGCGGACATTGCAGCACTTCCGCCGGTCGATCAAACTTTGCCGTCCCAGCCGTCTGATGTTGCGCCGGCAGAAACGGACGATTTTCTCAGCACGGCACTGGATAAAAACGTATCGAGCGACGATGTCAGGGCGTTAGCCCGGGAAAACGCGCCGACCCTGATGAAAACTTTAGCGCGTCCCGCCATCTATCTTTTTGCATTGCTC
>CADEFG010000742.1 GCA_902826505.1 uncultured Acidobacteriota bacterium | reverse complement strand
AGATAATAGGGCTGTGACAGATCAAACGTCAAAATCAGCCCGCCAATAAAAAACGCCGGGATAAAGTATGACCACGCCGGAAAAACCAGCGGGTGAAAGGGATCGAATTGCTTTTTAAAGAAAAGATATATTGTCGGAGCGATGATCACCGCGCCCGTCAAAAAAGTCCAGGGCAGTAAATAATATTTCTTTAAAGATTCCGATAAACCTTCCTCAAGTAAAAATAACCCAAACAGCGAAACCACGACCAAGCCCCATAAAAATGAGATCGGATAGATCAAATTTGTTCGTTTGTCGGGAGGAAACATCGGATTTTGAGTTTTAAAATCAGCCATTTTTTTTATTTCAAACCGCAGACTGCAATTATTCCGTCGCTCATTTGTGGTGCAATTTTAACACAAATATCGTTAAAAAGATTATAAATGCCGCGGTTGAAAGGTCTGTGCTCAACCCCGATATCGTAAAAATAAAACTCTTTGACGGCTAAATCCGCTCGCTCGATATTCAAACCCAAGGTTTTATACGAGTAGTAAGCCACATGATCGGGATGAACCGGTTCGTTTTTGCCGCCTTTACCGCGGAGCCCGTAAATCAAAAACCGTAACGCACAATAAGCGTTGATCGTCGTAATGACCAGATTTGTTTCCCGGTGCATAAAACGTTTGATGCCTTGCAAAAAAAGCCCCGGATTTGACAGATGTTCGATCATTTCACCGGCAATGATGACATCGAAGGTTTCCTCGAGCGGCACTTCCTCGAGTTTTTGCAAATCAGCCCGGAAAAGATTTTTCCCGTTCGCCTGGGTGAGAATATCAAGCCCTTCCTGATCGAAATCAAACCCGTAAAGTTCGCGGGCAACTTTTTCAAGTTCAAAATGCAGCAGCATCTTGTTTTCGATCGAATCTTTTGTATAGGGAAAATTTGTGCAGCCGAGATGCAGAACTTTTTTCCCTTCGCACGATTTTTTTATAAAATCAACCCTTTGAACCAATTCAAATTTTTCGCTCATTCCGAATCTTTGTTTAAAACCCTTCTCAATAATTGTTTTTCTTCATCGGTTATAAAACCCAGGAGCCACAGGCTAACGCCATAAACCAAACCGCCGGAAATTACCGAGATCGAAAAAAACAGCCAGTTGACCGGCATATTGTTGATCAAAATCTTTTCGACCAAACCGGCGGCGATTGCCGAGATGCCCAAACTTCCAACTAATTTTGCCCAAAATTTTATTTGGACTTTTTTAAAAAACCATTTCTCGACGTAAAAGATCGAGAAAAACATCGTCCCGAATCCGGCTAATCTGGCAATCGCGATCCCGGTATTGCCGTAATCCGCCGTCAACCAGATCATCCCCGAAATGCTGATAATAAAGCATAGCACAAAGACCAGACAGTTATAATTCGGGTAACCCAAACCGTCCGCCATATACCACGAAATCACGCTGATCGCTGAAAGCCCAAAGGTTATCGTGTGCAAAACAAGCAAATTTGACGAATTCTCGGCAAAGTTCGGGTTCATCCAGAGCGTTAGAAAAGTCCGGCTTTCAACGATCAGTGTCAAACCAAAAAAAACGGTCAGCAAGGTCACGATTTTTGTGGCTTTCAAATAAAGTCTGAGCAGTTTTTCCCGATCGTCCTTCAATTCGCTCGCGAGCGGAAAAATCACCATCATCAAACTCGATATAAAGCCCTGCAGATACATCGCCAACATCATCGGGACGACATAAAACGTCAGACTTTCCGCGCCGAGATGGCGGGTGATCCAGCTTCTTTCGAACAAAAGCAGAATATTTGCCAAAATCTGATAGGCGATCACGCCCCAGCTATAGCTCAGGACAAGTTTAAGAGTTTCCCTTTGAAAACCGAGACCGATCCCGAATTCGGGCAGAAGCCGTTTCGCGCTCAACAGAATAATCAGCCCGATCGGGATATTTAAGATCAAATTCCACAACAGCAGCGAATTTAACTTAAAACCGGAAAGCGCCAGCACGATATTGCCGACGACGAGGATGAAATTATAAATATTTAAGATTTTTGAATAAACATCAAAGCGTTGAATTCCTTGTAAAATGGCGTTAAAAACCTGATTCAGCATCGTCAGGAAAATAATTAGTCCCGACAGATACAAGGCGTAAACCGTTTGATTTTGCGCTTCGGGTTCGATCTTAAAAATATCTTTGACGAGCCAGTTTGCCGAAAAACAAATCAGCGCGAAACCGATTAAACCGATCGTCAGGTTGACAAAAAAAGTTGCCGAAATAACATCACGGATCTTGTTAGTTTCACCCTTCGCGCGGTATTCGGCAAGGTATTTGGTGAGGGCACGTCCGATGTTGAAATTAAAAGAATAAGCGATAAAACCGAGGACCAGTGAGTAAATTCCATAATCCTCGTTGCCCAGTGCCCGGACAATAATCGGCGTCGCCAGAAAACTCAGAACAACCGGCATGATCCAGATCGAAGAACTGTAAAGTATATTTTTGGCAATGTTTTTGCCGGTTGACGCTTGGTTGTTCGTCATTTTTTTGTTTCGAAAGTTGCTTGATATGCCGAAAAAGCTATTTCGGCGACAACTTTTTCGTTGAAATTTTCCAAAATATATTGTCGACCGTTAACCGAAAGCTTTTGACACAATCCAGGGTCTTCCCGAATCTGAAGAATCGCTCCGGCAAGCTCGCTGCTGTTTCCCGCTTCGATCAAAATTCCGGTTTCAAGATTTTTGACGGCTTCCGGGATCGCATTGACATTTGTCGAAATGCTCGGAATCCCGAGCGCCATCGCCTCAAGCAAT
>CADEFG010000741.1 GCA_902826505.1 uncultured Acidobacteriota bacterium | reverse complement strand
TTGGAGTTTATTGGGTAAAAAGGTTTTTTAGCCAGGAGAAAAATTGAAAGCTGGGGAAACAATAAACAAACAAAAACAGGAATTTTATAAAAAGGAGATTTCATAATGAGAACAAAAATATTTTTAGCGATTTTCGGATTTGTCATGATGGCGGCTTTTTCGCAAACGGCGCGGGCGCAATTGATTCCGGTCACGAGCTGCGGGGAAACGCTCAGCGCGGCGGGCGAATATGTATTGATTAACGATTTGAACTGCTCTTCGCCGGCAGGCGATTTGACGGGGATTCGAATCACGTCGAATAATGTCGTTTTTCACCTTGCCGGTCACACGATTTCGAGTCCGGTCTGTGACCAAAACCGAAACGTTACCGGAATTTTTGTGGTTGGCGGAATTTCCAATGTCAAAATTGACGGCGGCAATGTTTCGGGTTTTAACGACGGCGTTTTGCTTTCTTCGTCAAATTCATTGGTGAAAGCCGTCAAGGTGACGGGCGCGTGTCTCAGCGGGTTCGGTGTTCAGGGCGCCAATAACCGGCTCGAAAAAAATACCGCGACCGGCAACGGCGACGGCGTTTTGCTGCTTTCGACGACCGGCACGATCGTCCGCTGTAATAATCTTTCTGCCAATCTGCGCGCCGGAGTTGCCGTTTCAGGCGAGAATACGACTGACAACATCATCGAAGACAACATTATCAATAACAACGTTTCGGTCGGCGGTTTCGGGGTTGTCATGTTCAACGGAAATAACAATATCGTGCGTGATAATGCCATCAATCACAACCGCAACGGAATTCTCATCGATTCGCCAAACAACCGCGTTCGCGACAATACCGTCAACGGCAGCGCGGATGTCGGGATTTCCGTTTCAATTTCGGGCACGCCGAGTATCGTCAGACTGAACACGGTTTTGGGCAGCGGCAATGTCGATATGACGGACGAAAATTCGGGCTGCGGGGCAAATGTCTGGAGAAACAATACCTTTGTCACCGATTTGGTAAACGGCATCCCGAATGGCGGAATGAATTTCGGCTGTCTCCGGTAGCAAACGCAAGGGCAAATCAAAGGGCGAAGTTCAATTTAGTAGAAAAGAGTTATGTTCGTAAATTTTCAAGTTCCGCAAGCCAGCATGATATTCCTGCCGCAGGATTCGCAATTAACCTGCTGGGCAGCCCGTGCCGCCGGAGTAAAATCCGCCAAAGCGGGAAAAATGCTGAACGAAAATGCTGTATTAACATCAGATTATCTATCTTTGTTCAACAGCAAAACATCGCTTTCGCTGGTACAGATTCGCGATTGTTATAAAAAACCGTGGCTTACGGAAACAAAGTTTGACCTCAGGTCCCGTAAAACCGTCAATGATTTTATCAAGGACAAGTTGCCGGTAATCGCGTCGAGCGCGGTGGCGCAATTTCCTCCAAACGGCGCACCGATTCACCTTGCATATCACGTCAGGCTCGTTTATGGTGCGACGGGCGATCTTGATTCCTCAAAGGAAGGTGATTATCACGTCCGAATATTTGACCCGTTTCCGTCGCCGGGGTCTAAACCTCAAACACAATTTTTGTTTAGCCATTTCAAATTTCAGATGTCATATAACAGTCGGTCGGTCGCCGGCGCGGTTGGTTTGGCTTGGTACGGTTAATCGAAAAAGGCTTTTGCCATCGGCTTGAATGAAAGAAAAGGGAGAAATGATAATGCTAAAAATAAAGAAAACCATAAAACCGATAATCGCCGTCTGTTTTGCTTTATTGCTCGGTAATAACTTGTCGATCAAAGCGCAAAACGATAATTCAGTCCGCGAAATCGAACAGCTGGCTACTGAGTTTCATGACGCCGAAATAAAATGGAACGTCGAAAGGTTGGGAAATATATTGACCGAAGAATTTCAGGAAACCAGAACTGACGGGAGCGGAGTCGTTACGAAGCCGAAAGCCGGAATTATCTCCGAATTGCGCGGCAAAGATATGCCCGAAACCCTCCGAAAAGTCTTTAAGTTGATTGAATCTGACCGGAAAATCGCCGATTTTTCAGCGCAACCGGTGGGCGACAAGGCAAATTTCAAATATAAATTGACCGAGCGCAGTACGCTAAAAATCGCTTCGGAAAATCAGCCGTTCGATTTGAACAAAATCGAACGATTCGAGGTCAGCGGGACTGCCGTCCGGCGCGACGGGAAATGGCTTTTGGCTTCGCTGCGAAAGACCTTTTTGCCCGCCCAAAATAAAGAGCCGCGGCGAAACGAAATAGATGAAGGCATTAAATTCGATTTAGCGCTGGTCGGGCTGATGGTCGAAGCATTACAAAAGGAGAAATTTCAGCCAACAAATAAGGACGAACAAACACAGGCATTAATTTACGAATTTTACAATTTGGCGATAAATCCGAAAATTGAAATTTTTGCCCGGCTGAAAAGTGTTGCGCCCATCAAAAATGCGAGCCGGACTTTGCGAAACGCTCCCCGATGGCTCCAAAAATTTGCCGCAAAAATCGAAACACTTACAACGGAAATCGAAGCGGGGTATGAGCAGAAAATTGTTCCGCGTCTGACAAGTCATAAATTTCGCGGGCAGACGGTTTATCAATTAAAATCCACTCTCGCCGATGTTTTATACGACCAAAAAGGAAATGTTTTGTGCGTCCTGCAAATCGAAATTAAAAACCTCACCGCCGAGAAATGCCGCGACTTTGAGGTCGAACGCCATAAAGGAAAACTCGTCTGGCAAATGGCGGAAGAAAAAGAATGAGGATTATAAATTTGGAGAGGAGAAAATTTATGGATTGGAAATCAGATGGT
>CADEFG010000740.1 GCA_902826505.1 uncultured Acidobacteriota bacterium | reverse complement strand
TTTTGATGACGTAATTTTGGTCAATCGAATAAGTGCTAACCGTGCTGTTATTGACGGTCGAGATTGCCGCATCGTTGACCGTCACGGTTAAGTCCGCCGGAACCGCTCCCGGTGCGTAAACCGCCCCCAGATCATAATCCGTGCCGGGATCGGGGTTAATGATGATCGAGCCGCAGTAAACTTTGATCGTTCGGCGGAGCAGAACGTATAAAACCTCAAATTTGATCTTTGCGCCGCGATTTACGCTGCCGCAATCACGATAAAGTATTTCGTCGGTCAACTCGGTTTGATAGATATTTTCAGGGCTCGAAACGATGAATTGTCCGCCGCTTCGCGAGACGATCCGTTTTTGACCGTTCCAATCGATAAATTTGATCGAAAGTCTTTGTTTTTCGTCGCCGGTTTTTGTATCGATAAACCACGCGCCGCTCATTCTTGCCGAATGACACGCGCCGTCCCAATCGACATAGCCGATACTGTTGTTGAAAATCGATCCGCCGCCCGATTGCGCGCGAATCTCAAAATCGCGGTCGGTCGGCAAGGGCGCGGGAATATCCGTCGCCGGAAAATCGGGCAGCGTCGCGAGCAGAAACGCACCGTAAAATTCCTGACTGCCTTGCTCGTCGTTGATCAGATCGCCGATATTGATCGTTTGATTCTGCGCGTCGATAATCGCTTGCTGCAGCTTTCCGGGCAGCTCGGAGATCGCCGCGACCGTCAACCCGCGCATCACCGCGAAAGTTACGGCGGTCAAAACGATGCCGACCGCGCCGCCGACGAGCGATGCGCCGATCGCGCCCGACGCCGTTGACGCCGCGACGCCCGCCGCTCTGACGATGTATGGAAAAACATATCTGAAAACGAAAAGAGCCGTTTGGGCACCGATCGCCGCCGCCGCGCCCGCGCCGATGCCGACCGCCGCCGCGCCGATGCCGATCGAAATGCCGATCGTCGTTTGGTTCGAAACATCCTGGGCTTCGGGCGTCAGCAGATCCTGATACGCGATCGCCGCGCCGAACTGCTGAAATTCCTCGAATGTCGGAACCTTCGGACCGCCCCTAAAATAAACGCTGTAACCGGTTCCGCACGCCGCACCGGCTTCGTATGTATAGGGCGCGGGCGGCTGGTAACCCGGATTCTGCGGACTGCGGTAACACGGCTGGGCTTGCCAGCGCTGGTATTCGTCCCAGGCTTTCTGCGCGGCAAGAACGCGCCGCGCCTTGACCCGCGCGGTAAATGCGTCAAGCGCAAATTGTTCATCGGGCGTGCGGTTCGTTTTTTTGATCAATTCGATCAACCTGAGATACAGCATCGAACGAACTTCGTTGCGGGCGTGTCCCAACACGCGCGAGCGGTCGGTCGCGGGTAAATTGTAAAAAGCGATGACGTCGTCGATCGCCGCGTTCGTCAGATCGGTTTCGACCTGACCGCCGCCGAGACTGCAATTCTGAAAAATTCGCTCCGCCGCCGGATCGCAATTCCCGAGCGATTGCGCCGCCGCTTTCGGCATCGCCGATTGAATCGTCAAAAGCGGCAGAAAGACGAGCGCGTAAATGAAAAACAGCGACAAACTTTGTCGAAATCTATTATTTAAATGCAATCGCGTAAATGTTTGCCGAAATTTTTCGCGCGTTAATTTTCGATTGTTCGCCGTTTTAATGTTTTTTTCGTTAATCGTGTTTTTCATATTTCCTCAAAATAAAAGCTGTCTTAAATCCATCAAATTTTCCTTCAATAAATAATCGCGGACGCCGGCGGCGCGGGCGGCTTCGCGCAGATTGCCGTCGTCGTATTGCGTGACCATCAGAATCCGCGCGCGCGGAAAATTCGCGAGCACCTGTTTAGTCGCCTCAAGTCCGTCCATCCGCTTCATTTCCAGATCCATCAAAATCCAGTCGGGCTGATATTTATCGAACGCCGCGAGCACTTCGTCGCCGTCTTCGCATTCGAAAATTGCGTCGCTGATCTTCCTGACGATCGTTTTTATCAGGCGGCGCGTTTCGGCGTTGTCATCTACAATCAGAAGGGTCATCAAAAGCCTCGTGTATTTAGTTATAGCGCGCAGGCAAAGGCGGGCGAATGAGCAAGTTTGCTCATTTTATCTAGGTAAAGTTACTCATTTTCGGATGAGCAATTTTGCTTATTTTGACAGCGGTTTTTGTTGGTCGATTTTGGTTGGATGAATGATTTATGAAAGTTCGCCTTTGTGTTGAAGGGCAAATTTCGTGAGCGCGTGCGAGCCTTGCAGATCGAGTTTCGAACAGATATTGGCGCGGTGGTTATCGACCGTCCGCGGGCTGATCGAAAGTTCGGCGGCAATTTCGCGGCTCGTTTTCAGTTCCGATAACAGAAACAAAACGCGCCGTTCGGTCGGCGTCAGATCGCCTAATCCGAATTCGGTTTGCGCCTGGGCGGCGCGGCGACCGCGATTGAGCAAAAAGGAAGAGAGCAGCGGGCTGAAATATGCCTGCCCGGATTTGACGGTTTTGATGCAGTTGATAACTTCGTGCGCCGCCCCGTCTTTGATGACATAACCGCTGACGCCGAGATCGATCGCCTGATTAAAATGAAGCTCGTCCTTATGCATCGTCAGAATCACGATTTTCACAGCCAATTTTAGTTTTTGAAGTTCGGCGGCAACCGCAAAACCGTCCATTTCCGGCATATCGAGATCGAGCACGGCGACCGCCGGCAGATGCGTTTTGATCAATTCGAGCGCGACGCGCCCGTCTTCGGCATCGGCGACAACGCGAAAACCGAATTCCTTTTCGATCACCTGAATCAGTCCTTGACA
>CADEFG010000739.1 GCA_902826505.1 uncultured Acidobacteriota bacterium | reverse complement strand
ATTTATTGCGGAAAATAGCCTATTTCGCGCCCTTATTCTTAATTCTGCTCTTCGCCCCCGGCTATTCCGGCGAAGGCGTTCGGGCAGCGACATACACTGTCATCAGCAGTGCCGACAGCGGCAGAGGAACACTGCGCGAAGCCGTGACCTTCGCCGAGTCCGGCGATACCATAGTTTTCAGTCAGAGAGTGAGCGAAATCTTTTTGAGGAGCGGCGAAATTCTGATTGACAAGTCTTTGATAATTCAAGGGCGGGGAGCCAACTTGCTTCGCATCAACGGCAACGGCGGTTCGAGGATTTTCCGCATTGGCGCGGCTGCCCAAAAAGTTACTCTCGCCGACCTCACGCTGGAGCGTGGAAGAACCACAGACCGGGGCGGGGCGATTTTCAACGAGGGAAATTTGCTTTTGCGCCGGTCGGTCGTGCAGAAGAGTTTCGCCATGCACGGCGGTGCAATTTATTCAAACGGACGCATCTCGGTCGAGGACTCAACCATCTACGCAAATGACGCCCAATTCGGCGGAGGAATTTCGGTTGCCGCCGCCGCCGACCAAGCGCGGTTTACCAACACGACCTTCTCCGGCAATACGGCGATATCGGACGACGGTGGCGGATTAACCGCCAGAAGCCGGCTTTTATACGTCAATCACTGCACGATCGTTAATAACACGGCAAACGCTTCAGACGCGGCGGGCGGTTTGCAGTTTCTTGGAGCGCACGCTTTTGTAAGTAATTCGATTATCGCCGACAACCACGGCTTTGAATTTAATGATGTCTTGGGAACTATCAACTCTCAAGGCTTTAATCTCATAGGTAGCTCGAGCGGCAACATCGGACAATGGGATGTCACGGATTTATTTAGCGTCGATCCTTTGCTCAGCTCGCTGCAATATAACAACGGCGGCACGACGCCGACCCACGCGCCGCTTGCGGGAAGTCCTGCCATTGACGCTGGCGACGAATCGAATATGACCGCTCTAGACCAAACAGGTGCATCACGTCTGAGCGGAGTCAACACCGACATCGGAGCGGTCGAGCTTCAGCGGAACGTCCAGACAATCACGGTGAACAACTCCAATGACAGCGGCACGGGTTCGCTCCGCGAAGCTATCGCCGACAGTCAACCGGGCGGCATTATTGATTTGGCAGTTGAGGACATTTCTCTCAGTTCGCCGATCACCATCAACAAGGATTTAATAATCAGAGGAGAAAGCCTGAATACGCTTATTTATGCGATGAACACGGGTGCATCTTGGTCTCCATATATTTTCATTTCAGCCGGAAATAAAGTAAGAATTTCCGGTTTGACATTTTTCAACTTTGGAGTTTCAAATCATGGAAATCTTTTTCTCACCAATATTTCTTTCAGAGGCGACCAGAGTTCGAACGTAGGTTTTCACTCAAAAGTATCTTCTTATTCGGGCACTGTCACGATCAACAACAGTCTTGTATCCGAATCCTTTTACGGTCAGGGCAGCATTGCCATTCACGGCGGTCGATTGATTGTCAATAACAGCTCTGTTGAGAGGAATTTGATCGGGTATTTTTACGGCGGCGGTATTTATTTCAACGGATCTGTCGGAAAGATCAAAAACAGCGCAATTTCGGGAAATACTTTAACATTTATTTCCCCGACTTACGGAGGCGGCGTTTCTGTGCAGAACGGTTTTCTGACCTTGATCAACACCACTGTCGCCGGAAATAGAACACCATCCGGCGGTAACGGCAGCGGGATTTATGTCCGACAGGGAGCTTTCGCCTTCCTGAATAACTGCACTGTCACTGGAAATTGGGACTACCTTTACCCGGCAATCTATTCTCATAACAATGTGTTTTTAAAAAACACTATTGTCGCCTTCAATGGAAACATCAATGGGCACAGCGATGTCGGTGGCAATATCATTTCGTACGGACATAATTTAATCGGTCATGTCGGCACGAGCACGGGTTATATTTCGACCGATCTGCTGAATGTCGATCCGCTGCTTTCGCCGCTCGGAAATTACGGCGGAGCGACGCAAACGGTCGCTCTGCAAGCGGGCAGTCCGGCGATCAATGCAGGCGACAATTATCTTGCCCCGCCGACCGACCAGCGTGGAATTTCGCGCCTGTTGCCCGGAAATACGGTTGACATCGGGGCTTACGAGTATCCGTAAGAACAAGTGGGCAATTTCCCGGTTGATTGAAGCGGGCGGAAATTCAATTTATCGAACCCGCACGGTTTTTTGGACTGCCCGAAGTTTTTGAAAGGGAATTAGGAAGCAATGAAACGAAAAATACCCGAATTTTCCGGTTGAAGTTTAAATCAGGGAGAAAAAAATGAGAAATAACCAATTATTAATAACTTGTCTTTTGAATTTGGTGCTTTTATCGAGCACGGCAACGGGCGTTTTCGCGGCGACCTATACGGTCAACAAACCGGACGACACGGGCGACGGCATTTGCGATGCGACTTGCACTTTGCGCGATGCGATCACGGCGGCAAACACGACCGAACCCTTGGACGATACGATAAATTTTGCGCCGTTTTTGACGACGATCACGCTCACCGCCGAAATCCCGGTTGACCAAAGCGGACGGCTATTGATCAACGGACTTGGGGCAAACCATTTGACGATTGACGGCGGAAGCGGTTCAAACCGCATATTTTACACATTTACTTCACAGTCTTTTTCCGCCGAACTGCAAATCAGCGACGTCACGTTGACGGGCGGAAACGGCGGCGGCGCGGTTAGTGTCGGCGAAGGCGGCGCGATTTACGCGGACGCCTCATCATTAAAACTGATTCGCGTCCA
>CADEFG010000738.1 GCA_902826505.1 uncultured Acidobacteriota bacterium | reverse complement strand
GCACCAATCCGAGTCCGGCGATAAAGTTAAACCAATTCCCCATCTCGGAGACGAATTGTCCCCACAAGAGATTGCGGAAATTGCGGTTGTTTTTTAGTAATTCTCCGTATGTTAAATTCATAAAAATCCGGTTTTTGGTCTTTGGTTTTTGGTTTTTGGTTTTCAAATCCAAAATCCAAAATCTAAAATCCAAAATTGAAAAAGCCGTCAGGTTTGAACCTGACGGCTTTTACCTTTCAAAACAAATTAATTTTCAAGTTTTCGTCAGATCAAGCGCGCAAAGCGTCGAAAGCGGCAAACAGTTTCTCTTAACAACGTGCGGCACGACCGACTGGTTTCGCGACTGCCCGTTAAATTTTGATAAAAGTTGTCTCAACATAAAATTCTTTTGTTCGTTTCTCCGGAAACGAGTTTTTTATACTACACCTTAAATTAAAAATCAGCAAGAAAAAAATTATTTCGGCTCTAACTTCATCTTTTCAACTCGCCCGTGGCTTCGTAGCTGGCAGCCAAAAACCAGTGCGGAATTGAAACTTCCGTGTTTTCCGCGATGGTTTTATTTAATTGCACGATCGCTGCCGGGTAATCGCGGCGGCTGAGATAGACCAAACCGATGTTGGCTTGGGCGAGCGATGAGAGCGGGTTCAGTTCGCGCGTGATTTTTCGAGCTTGACGAGCGCACCTCGTCAAATCTCCCCAAAAATGTCAAAAAATAACCGTAACGCAAAAAAGCATCGGCGTTGTTCGGAAAAATCAAATTTGTTTCCGGATGACGCGCTGTTTCTAAATCCTTAACGCGGGATCAGTCCCGCGCGCTGTTGAAACTTAACAAATTGCGGTTTTGTCCGAACGTTGTCGAGCAGCGGATAAACATTAAAAATCGCCATTGTATCGGAGCGTTCGTGATAAGCCTTTTCCAACCAGTCAAGCGTTTCCTGATCTTCGCCGAGTCCGGCATAAACGATCGCCGTCGCAAATGCCGAAACATACCGCTGCGCGGATAATTCTTTTAATTCACCGATTATTTTTCGCGCTTTGTCGCGCTGACCGGCGGCTCCGTAAGCGTATCCGAGCGTTGACAACATTCGCGGGCTGTTGTCGAGCCGCCGCGCCGTTTCGAGTTCCGCCACGGCTTCAACTATGCGACCTTTTTTCAAATACGCGATCCCGAGCGTGTTGTGAGCAATCGCAAAATCCGGCTGAAGTCTGGCAATTTCCTCTAATTGCGAAATTGCCCGGTCGTGTTGACCCGACCAACAGTAGATTTCTCCGATATCGTTGCCGATACTGAACGAGAGCGAACCTTCGAGTTCCTGCGCTTTGTTGATGTGAACGATCGCTTCGTCAAAACGTCCGATCGCTGCCAGATAATAGGCATACCAATGATGCGCGGTCGCATTGTTCGGATCGAGCTCAAGGGCTTTTTGAAACTCCTCGTCCGCGCCTGCCCAATCCCAATCGTAAACCCATTTGATGAATGCCAGCGAAATATGCGCATCCGCCAGCGTATCATCCGCCTTCAAGCTTTTGATGACCGCTTCTTTTGCTTTGGGCATCGCCTCGACCGGCGGCAGCGCGCCCCAAATTCCAAGCAAAATGTAACAATCCGCTAAACCCGAATAGGCTTGCGCATAGTCCGCGTCTTTTTCAATTGCCTGATTAAAAAAAACAATCGCTTTTTTAAAGCCTTCTTCGGTCCGTTTGTTCCAAAAATAGCGCCCTTTCAGATAGGCATCAAAGGCTTCGTTATTGCTCGTATTATGCCGCGTCAAGCGTTCGCTTTCCTGAATGTTCAGTTTTAGGCTTAACGCCCGCGCCGCCTGTTTTGAGAGCCGATCTTCCAGATCGAATATTTTTGCCTGCTCGCCGTCAAACTTTTCCGCCCAGATCTGTTCGCCGTTTTCAACCCTCAAGAGCCGCGTATTAATGCGAATCCGTCCTTCCGATTGCTGAATGGTGCCTTCGAGAACCGCGTCGACATTTAATTTTCTGCCGATTTCGAGCGCGTCCACCTCGATTTCGGCATATTTGGCGACGGCACTGGTCGGGCGCACAGCGATGGCGCGCAAGCTGCCGATTTTCGTAATCAAAGCGTCGGCGAGCCCCAAACCCAAAGCTTTATTATTCTCTTCCGCCGTCAGCGATTTTAGGGGCAAAACCGCAATCGAGTTGATTTTCGACGGCGCATTTGTCCGCGTCCATGCCCAGAAGCCCAACGCCGAAAGCAGTACAACCAAAACGGCGGCGGCAAAAATCGATTTATTGGGAATTTTGCCTTTTTCCGCCGGCAACATTAGCGGCTTTTCTTCTTCGACGCGCACAGTCAGGCGTTTTATCGTACGTTTTTCGAGAATCGTTTCATCGGCGGCTTGCGCGATTTGATTGATTTCCGCCGAGAAACGATAACCGTGTTTGGGCAGCGTTTCAATATAAGTTTGTCCTTTTGTATCAAAAATTTTCCGCAGTCGCGAAATATATTTGGCAAGATTGTTTTCCTCGACAAAAGTGTCCTGCCAGACGGCTTGCAGCATTTCTTCCTTGCTCAACGCTTTGCCGTTATTTTCAACGAGCAGCAAAAGTGTTTCGAATTCCTTTGCCGGAAGCCGTACGGGTTTGCCGTCGGCAAACAAAGTTTTTTCTTGCGGGTCGAGCACAAATTTCCCGAACTCATAGATAAACCTTTGGTTTTCAGAAGTTTCCATCACGGCAGAAAAAATTCAGAAAAAAGTCAAAAAAACTCCAAGATTTTTTTGACGGTTTCAAAGAAGATAAAGCCAACGCACAAATTACAAAAGA
>CADEFG010000737.1 GCA_902826505.1 uncultured Acidobacteriota bacterium | reverse complement strand
GTTCGCGCCCTTCGAGTTTTTGTTCGGTCGTAAAAAGCTCGTCGAGTTTTTTTGTGAAGTTTGCCTTTCCGCCGTAAAGCTCCATCAAACCCGAAACGTCCTGCGGCACAAAAAACGAGTAAACCCACGAGTTGCCTTCGGTAAAATGAAACGTCACCTCATTAGCCGCAAACGGCGTGATCCAATTGCCGTTTTGCTTCGGGCGCATAAATCCGGTTTGCCGGTCGTAAAGATTTTTGTAATTTTGAGCGCGTTTGATGTATTTTTGGTAATCTTTGTCAAACTTAAGAATCGTGTTTTGTTTTGATTCCGTGCCATCAAAACTGTCAAAAAATCCGTCAACTTTTTTGAAAACTAAAATCTTTGCCATCTGCGCGATGCAGAAATCGTCGTAAGCGTATTCGAGCGTTTTCGAGACGGATTCCTGTTCGTCTTCCATCGAGATATAGCCGCGCCGTTTGTAGGCTTCGAGTCCGAAATGATTGAGTTCCGCGCTGTGTTTCGCGGCTTCAAAAGCCTTTTCGTAATCGAAACCTGTGATGCCTTTCGCCATCGCGTCGGCGATCACCGAAACCGCGTGATAACCGATCATACAATCGGTTTCGTTGGCGGCGAGCTCCCAAACCGGCAATCTGCCGCCTTGTTCGTATTGCCGGATAAAAGTATTGATAAAATCGGCGGTGCGCCGCTGGTCGATGATCGTATAAAGCGGATGCGCAGCGCGAAACGTGTCCCAGAGCGAAAAGATCGTGTAGTTGGTAAAACCGTCGGCGGTGTGAACTTTTTTATCTAATCCGAGATAGCTTTTGTCGAAATCCTGAAACGTGTTCGGCTGCAATTTTGTGTGATAAAGCGCGGTGTAAAAGGTCGTCAGTTGCGCTTCGCTCGCGCCCGAAACTTCGATCTGCGCCAGCTCTTTGTTCCACGCGTTGCGGGCGTCTTCCCGCGTCTTTTCAAAATTCCAGTGCGGGATTTCGGCGAGCAGATTTTTGCGCGCGCCGCTGATGCCGGTCGGCGAAAGTGCGACTTTGACCATCACGGGTTTGTTGGCTTCGAAACGAAAGAACGCCTTGATATTTTTGCCGTTTGCTTTGCTGATCTTTTCGGGTTGGGCGTCGTCAATCGTAAAACCGTGATCGGCAAAAGGCTCGGAGAATTCGGCGACGAAATAAATGATCTGATTTTTTGCCCACGAACTTGAGCGCCGAAAACCCTCGATCCGGTTGGTGCCGACGATCCGCAGTTCGGAATCCAAAACCGTGTCGCGGTGTTTCAGATCGAGAATCAAATTCGCGTCCTTTGTTCCGGCGGGAAAGGTGTAGCGGTGAAAACCGACGCGCGTCGTCGCGGTCATTTCCGCCGTAATATTGCCTTCGTCGAGCTTGACCGAATAAAAGCCCGGCTCCGCTTTTTCGTTTTCGTGTTTAAAGCTCGACGCGTAGCCGTTTTCGCTCAGATCGCCACGGCGAGCGAAAAATTCGGGTTCGCCGGTGGTCGGCGCAAAAAGAATGTCGCAGTAATCGGGAATGCCCGTGCCGTTTAAATGCGTGTGCGAAAAGCCCCAAATTGTGCTGTCGGAATAATGATAGCCCGAGCTTCCGTCCCAATCGTCGGTGCGCGTGTCGGGCGAAAGCTGCACGGCACCGAACGGCACGGTCGCGCCCGGAAACGTGTGTCCGTGTCCGCCGGTGCCGACAAACGGATTGACGTAACGCGTGTAATCTTTCGGCGTTTGCGCAAAACCGATGAATGTAAAAAGAAGAATTATCCCGCCAAGGCGCAAAGCCGCAGAGGAAAATAATTGACGAAAGATCAATCGAAGACCAAAAACCAAAAACCAAAAACGATTCATAAATCTGTGTCTATCTATATTCATTGGCAGCTATTTCCCTTGATTTAATGAAACAATTCAGTGCCCCCGATTCTTCGCAAATTTTGTCCTTTGATTCCCCAACGAAGATTTAGCGCGGCGTCGCCGCCGGCTTGAAAATATTTCAGACGGATTTTATGAAAGCCTTTTTTGAGCGGAACGAGCCCTGAAGCCGTCATTTTGCCGTGCAGACCGTCGAGATCAACGACCGCTTCGTCACCAAGGATAAAAACCGCGCCGCCCGTGGAATCCATTTCAAATTCGTAGATTCCGTCGCTCGGAATATTGATGTAGCCGTCAAAAATCACGCCAAACGGTTCTTTTAATTTGTCGGTTTTATCGGCAAATTGCTGTAAAAGAATTGATTTTGATTCAAAAGTTTCGAGCGGTTTCGTCTTGTCGAGGTCTTTCACGGTTTTGAAATCGCCTTTGAAGAACGAAACATTGACGCCTTGTTTTTGTTCCGGCAGATCAATATTTGCGAGCATTTCGCGGCGCAAGATCGTCGCGGAGTAAATCGAGCTTTTTCTGCCTTTGTCGTTGACGACGATCGTTTTGAGATCTATCTTCTGTCCCCACCCGATTGGCTTAACAATTGCTTTTTCATACAAATCTGATTTTTCAGTTGGCTCGCTGCCGTCAAGTGTGTAAAAAATCTTCCAGTTTTTGTTAAACGGACTAAGTAATTCAAAAGTTACAATGTCGGCATTTTTGTTTTCAATCAAGACATTCTTTAAGCCGGAAGGCTCGGGAATCCGGTAATTGACGTTCTGTTTGTCGAGACGCGGGAAATGCGCCGCCAGACGTTTTTGAAAATCGGCGTAATTTTTGCTTTCAAGCGGCGACCAGACGACTTCCGAGAGTGCCAGCATTCGCGGAAAAACCATATATTCAACCTTTTCGGGCGTTTTGATATATTCCGTCCAAAGGTT
>CADEFG010000736.1 GCA_902826505.1 uncultured Acidobacteriota bacterium | reverse complement strand
GTCGATTCGCCGAAATCGGTCGAAGGAATGATGAAGGCTTTGCAGGAAAACGGGCAGGTTTGCACGCGGATGGGCGCGTATAAACCGCGTACGAGTCCGTATTCTTTTCAAGGCTACGGCGCGGAATGTCTGCCGTATGTTTTCGAACTCGCGGGAAAATACGGAATCAAAGTGATCGCGATGGAAATCACGCACGAATCGCACATTGCCGAGATTCGCGAAGCGTTGGAGCAGACCGGAAATCCGACCGGCGTGATGCTGCAGATCGGCACGCGCAACACGCAGAATTTCGAGCTTTTAAAGAACGTCGGTCGCCAGCAGGAATTTCCCGTACTGCTCAAACGCGGTTTCGGCATCACTTTGGACGAATCGCTGCACGCCGCCGAATACTTGGCGAGCGAAGGCAATCAGAAAGTGATTTTCGCGCTTCGCGGAATGAAGACGAACATCGGCGATCCGCATCGAAATATGGTCGATTTCGCGCATATTCCGGTCGTCAAACGGCTGACGCGAATGCCGGTCTGCTGTGATCCTTCACATTCGGTCGGCGCTCGCGGGCGCAGTTCGGACAATATTTTGGACATTATGCACATCACCGCGCAAGCCGTCATCGCGGGCGCAAATATGATTCTCGTCGATTTTCATCCCGATCCGTCGGTCGCACTAGTTGACGGACCGCAGGCTTTGCGGATGGGCGAACTTTCAAAGTTTTTTGAAGACGTGTCGATGGTCAGAGAAATTTACGAGAAAAGAGTCGCGCTTTATAACGAAGAATAGGAATTTGACAACAGATTACACGGATTTCACAGATTTTTTTGATAGGAATAAGACATTGGTAATTTTGGTTTTATCTGTGCAATCTGTGTAATCCGTTGTTGAAATAAATATAAATGGGAAATAATTTCAGAAGTAAATTAATTACGGAAGGCGTTGAACGCTCGCCAAATCGCGCGATGCTTCGCGCGGTCGGCTTTGGCGATGAAGACTTTAGCAAACCGATCATCGGCATCGCCAACGGTTACAGCACGATCACGCCGTGTAATTTGAGTTTGGGAAAACTCGCTGATGACGCGATGGCGGCGGCGAAAGCTGAAGGTTTGATGCCGCAGGTTTTCGGCACGATCACGATTTCCGACGGGATTTCAATGGGCACGCAGGGGATGAAATATTCGCTCGTTTCGCGCGAAGTCATCGCCGATTCGATCGAAACCGTCTGCCAGGGTCAGCAAATGGACGGACTTTTAGCGATCGGCGGCTGCGACAAAAATATGCCGGGCGCGATGATCGCGATCGCACGGCTCGATATTCCGGCGATTTTCGTTTACGGCGGCACGATTAAAGCCGGACATTTGAACGGCAAAGATCTAACGGTCGTTTCCGCTTTCGAAGCGGTCGGCGAATTTATCGCCGGGAAAATCGACGAAACCGAACTTTGCGAAGTCGAGAAAAAGGCGTGTCCGGGCGCGGGTTCGTGCGGCGGAATGTACACGGCAAACACGATGAGTTCGGCGATCGAAGCGTTGGGCATGAGCTTGCCGTTTTCGTCGACGATGGCGGCGGAGGATGACGAAAAACGGACGAGCGCGAAAGAATCGGCGCGGGTTTTGGCAAAAGCCGTTGAAAATAATTTATTACCGTCGCAAATTATGACGCGCAAAGCGTTTGAAAATGCGATCGCCGTTGTGATGGCGACGGGCGGCTCGACAAATGCCGTTCTTCATCTTTTAGCAATTGCGCATTCGATGAAGGTTGATCTGAACATCGAAGATTTTGAAACGATGCGCCGCAAAGTTCCGGTTTTGTGCTACTTAAAACCTTCGGGGCAATACGTTGCGACCGATCTGCACAAGGTCGGCGGAATTCCTCTTGTCATGAAGATTTTGCTTGAAAAAGGAATTCTGCACGGCGACCAAATGACTATCACGGGCAAAACGGTTGCCGAAAATCTGGCGGATGTTTCGGGCGAAGTTCCCGAAAATCAAGACGTTGTGCGCTCGTGGGAGAATCCGCTTTATGCGGAAGGTCATTTGGCAATTTTGAACGGAAATCTCGCGGAAGAAAACGCCGTCGCGAAAATTACGGGAATTAAAAGCCGTCAAATTACGGGTAAAGCCAAAGTTTTCGATTCGGAAGAACTGGCGATGGCGGCAATTATCGGAAGAAAAATCGAAAGCGGCGATGTTGTCGTGATTCGTTACGAAGGTCCGAAAGGCGGACCCCGAATGCGCGAAATGCTTGCGCCGACTTCCGCCATTATCGGATTAGGTTTGGGCGATTCGGTCGGGCTTATCACGGACGGCAGATTTTCGGGCGGCACTTACGGAATGGTCGTCGGACACGTTGCGCCCGAAGCGGCGGTCGGCGGCAACATCGCTTTGGTCGAAAACGGCGATCTGATCACGATCGATGCCGACGAACGTCTTTTAGAGGTACATCTTTCGGATGAAGAATTAACCGCGCGCCGTGCCAACTGGAAAATGCCCGAACCGCGCTTTACACGCGGCGTGATCGCGAAATACGCAAAGCTTGTTTCGTCAGCCAAATACGGCGCGGTGACAGATTAATGGACAACGGAAAACGGATAATTTCAAGAAAAATTATATTGTCCGTTGTCCGTTGTCCTTTGTCAGTTTTTAAGCAGAATTTCTGCCCGCGTTGATGATCCCGAACGAGCATCGGATCACGAGTTTGCCTAAAATATTCTTTAAATTCTCATCGTCCGTTTCACGAATTTTTGTTAAAGCGTATTGCTGAATCGTCGTCAACGTCAGAACGATCCGTTCGCGCGTGTGGACGGATTGTTGTTC
>CADEFG010000735.1 GCA_902826505.1 uncultured Acidobacteriota bacterium | reverse complement strand
TTTGTTGATAAATAAAGAGCCAGGTCAGAACCATTTGCGGTCGCGAATGGTTTAATTCTAACAACTAAGCAACTTATCTTAAAACACCCGCTTGCGGCAGGCGGTTCTGACTTTTGTTATCATTGATAAAATAATTCAGTCCTTTTACTTTTCTTATTAAATCGACAAAATTGAGGCGGTTCAAATTTACCAAACCGAACTATTTACTGGCTTCGTGTCAAAAGTTTAAGTGGCTTTGAATCAAACCCCAATCTTATTTTAATTTTGAAAAGATAACCATTTTACATGGTTAGCAAAATGTTTTGAAACTTTGAGAATTACTGAATCGTAGGAATTTATGAGGCGAAACAGTATGTATTGTTCATTTTGTGGTGCGGCTGTAGCGCATAGTTTAATCTATTGTAATCATTGCGGAGAAAAGTTAAGCGCGGACAAAAGCGAAAGCGGGAAGGCTTCGGAGTTATCACCTGAATCACTTGTTAGAGCGATTGTCTCAATATTTGTCCTGGGTTTAGGCGCCATTATCGCTCTCGTAGCGGCGATGAAAAAACTGGACTTTAACGAAGGGCTGATAAACGCGTTTTTGTTGTTTAGTTTTTTGCTTCTTGTTGTGATCGAAGGCGTGTTTATTTGGCTGTTAGTGAGTGGCAAGAAACGTGCTAAAGGCACGAGCGATATCGAGCAGCTGGCGGGGCAACAAGAGACGAAAGATCTTTACACGCCCCCGGCACGAATGCTTGCCGAACCAATGCCGAGTGTTACTGAGCAGACTACCCGCCCGCTTGAAAAAATCTATAGTGCCCCAAAATCAAAGTGAGTAATTGCCATTTGAAAGCCATATTGTTTTAGGATAGTTACCAAATTCAACGTGACACATAATACAAAAGACCACACCATTATTCCGAATTAATTTCCCAACATCTAACTTTTGAGACAACTTTAAACACTTACGAAACCCAACAGACATTGGACACAGAGCGCGAAAAATGTTTGTTTTTTTGTGTTCTCAATCTTCGCCGATGTCTTCGTTCCAGATCTCGGAGTGGTCTTCGATATAGGTTTTTAGCATTTCGATACATACGGCGGAATTGAGGTCGATCACCTCGACACCGTTTTCGCGCAGCCAATCGATTCCGCCCTGAAAATTGACCGATTCGCCGACGACGACCGTGCCGATATTGAATTGGCGGACAAGTCCCGCACAATACCAGCAAGGGGCGAGCGTCGTGACCATGATTTTATCGCGGTAACTGCGTTGCCTGCCCGCTTTTCGAAAAGCATCGGTTTCGCCGTGAACCGACGGGTCAGCTTCCTGAATTCGCCGGTTATGACCTTTTCCAAGCAAATTTCCCTGTTGATCGAAAAGTGCCGCGCCGATCGGAATTCCGCCTTCCGATAACCCGATTTGCGCCTCTTCGATCGCCGCTGCGAGCATTAATTGATAGTCCATATTGCCTATTTTGATTTGTTTTTGCGAAAAAACAAAGTTTTGTGGCAAATTTCTGTTAATGTTTTGGCTATTTTTTTTGAATCGCTTTTGTATTTGCCACTTTTAATAAAACCTTTCGGTAAAACAGTTCAAAGAAAAGGTATAAACCGTTTTATAATAAATTTTACTTTTGATTTTTGTAAACGATCTTCAAATCTTCGCTCGATTCGCGTTTTTCGTTGATCCAATTTTCGATCGATTTCGGCAATTTGCCCACCCATTCCGCGACGTTTGAATAATAAAGCGCAAAAACTTTTTCTTGTTTATCGATATGGATGACCGACGCCCAAAGGTTGCCCTGCGCGTCGAAAACGACGATCGCCGCATTCCACGGGCAAATGCCGCGCACGCAACCGCTGACGATCGAGGCGTTCAATTCGGTGTCTCGTTCATCGTCGCTGCGCAGTTGGAACGAATCGACGAATTTTTCATAATCGGAGCCGACCAATAATTTTAAGCGGCGGTCAATTTTTGCCGAAGGCAGTATTTCCATCGAAAAAAGCGTGTCGATTTGTTTTTTTATTTTGCCCTTTTCATAATCGCCGCCAAAGAACACTCCGAGTCCGGCAAATCTCTGGCATTCAAAGGTTTGTTCGACTTTGATGATTTTCCCTCGCTTCGTAAAGGTTAAACGGCAATCGGTTCGCTCATCGCTTGCTTTTCCGGTCGATTCGCGGTCGTTAAAAAACGCTCTGCTGCCATTAATTTTCGCAACGCCCGAAATTTCACCCATATTCGCACCGTTCATCGATTCGATCGTAAATTTAAATTTTGTTTTCGTCAGCGGTTTGATCGTCAAGGTGGCGGGCGCAAATCGCGTCGAAACGCTCCAGACGCCGTTCCACGTCGGCGGTTGCTGTCCGGCGGCTTTCCCCGCCCCCAAAAAGGCACCGACCAATGCCGCTAAAACATAAATAATTCGTAATCTTTTCATACGTTTATCGTTGATTTTCAATTCTAAATATCTCTGCATTTAAGAACGAAAAAGGCGAGAGTTTTTTGCTCTCGCCTTTTGATGGTTAGCCATCGTTATTTTCTTTGATCTTCTTTTTGCGGGTTAACCCGGAACGGCGTTCCGACCTTCGGACGCGTCCCGTTCCTTCGTACAGCGCGCTGTTGTCGCCGTGATTCGGGTCACCGGCAATCGCCTTCGCGACATTCTTTTCGAGCCCGAGATTTTCCGCATCGAGACGGTTGCGTTCGGCGGTCGCGGCGGTCAATTGCTGTTCGAGACTGGCAACCAAGGCGCGGGCATCACGTGAAAGCTGCACCTTTGCCTTAAACTGTATCAGCGTTGTTCCGTAAAACAGATCCGCGGCGGCG
>CADEFG010000734.1 GCA_902826505.1 uncultured Acidobacteriota bacterium | reverse complement strand
TGGCGGGAAACTTCTTTTTCTCCCGCCAAGACGCAAAGTCGCCAAGAAAACGCAGAGGCTTTCGTCCAATTAATTTATTTTTGAGATAGTTTTTAATTAAAAACGCCGTCGCCGAGGAAATTTTCGCGCAGGTATTTGATCGTATCCGACAAAGTTTCGGCGGGATCGCGCGCCTCAAAACCCAATTCTTCGGCGGCTTTGGCGGAATCGAAATACCAGAAATATTCGCCCATTTCGACTTCCGACGCTTCGAACGGCGGGCGTTTTTCAAAGGTTTTATAAAGCGACGAAATAAAATTCGAACCGGCGATCGCGAACGCTTTCGGAACTTTCAGGAGCGGCGCCGAAACGCCCGAGAGCCGTTCGAGCCGCGCAAAAAATTCGGCAACCGTCCAATTGACCGCGCCGAGCAGATAGCGTTCGCCGTGTCTGCCTTTGTCTAAAGCATTGAGAAAAGCCGCTGCCGCATCGCGCGCATCGACAAAATTCAAACCGCCGGTCGGCGTGATCGGCAGTTTTTTCGCCATAAAATCGAGTACGACCTTGGTCGAGCTGAGCCGCTCGTCGCCCGCGCCCAAAAGCAGCGACGGGTTCAGGATAACGAGCCGTTCCCCTTTGTCTTTAAAAACTTGCAAGGCGGTTTTTTCCTGGTAATATTTCGAAGCGTAATAAGCCCATTTCGTCAGGATCTCGACCGGCTGCGGAAAGGTTTCGTCCGTAATTTCGCCGTCTTCGGTGATCGCCGAAGTCCCTGAGGATGACGCGAGAATAAAATTTTTAACTTTATTTTCCTTCGCCGCTTCCGCCAACAGCCGCGTGCCCTCGACGTGAATCCGATTCATCTGCGCCGCGCCGTCGTAAGCAAACGAGACTTTTCCGGCGAGATGATAAATGGCTTCGACGTTTTTGGTCGCCGCCGCGACATCATCTTTGCGCGTCACCGAACCGGCAAACGGTTCGACGCCCGCATCGGTCATCCAAACAGGCACCGATGAAGCCATCACGCGCAGATTTTTCGCGCCCGCGTCTAAGAATTGCCGAACCAGATGCGTTCCCAGAAATCCGGTTCCGCCCGTGATTAAAATTTTCTTTTCAGACCTTGTTAAAGTTTTTGTTTTTTTCGCTGCCATTGCTTGAATATCTTACAATATTTGCCGCCGTGGCAAAACTGACGATCAGTTTTGAATTTAAAAATCAATCGCCCTTAACTTAAAAACGATTCAGTACGATCAAATCCGACTTTGCACCAATGTTCTTCGACATTATTTGACTCAGAAACAACAAAATTTGGCGATTGATTTACTGATTGAAATCGTTGGAAAAAACTCTTGGTAATTTGCTATCATTTATTGTTTTTTATTCTCTGTAATTAATTAAACTCTTATGAAAAAAATAATTTTTCTGCTCACTTTATTAATCATTCCTCTAAATTTCGCTGCCGCCCAAGACCTGAAATCAGAGATCGTTCTGAATCTCGATATGTTGGAAAAAATTAAAAACGATATTCAGGAAAATTACTACGACCCCAGTTTTCACGGCATCAATATTGAAGAAAATTATATTAAAACCCGTGAGTTGATCAAAAAAGCCTCATCCGCTATTGAAATGACCGATTTGATTGCCCGTTTTTGTTTTTTACTGGATGATTCCCACGTCGGGTTTATACCGCCGAGAAAAACCTTTAGTGTTGATTACGGCTGGGAGCTTCTTTTGATTGACGGCAAAGTTTTTGTTACTAAAATCAAAGATGACAGTGATGCGTATAAAAAAGGAATTCGCATCGGAGATCAGATTTATATGATCGAAGGATTTATTCCTAACCGGCGGGAATATTCAATTTTGATGCGGCATTTTAACGTCCTCCAGCCGCAGCCTTCGCTGAATGTTTTGATAATCAAACCGAACGGCAATAAATATAAACTGGATTTTACAGCAAAAATCACCGAAGCCAGCAGATTTATGCTTTCCCGGCGCGACCAGGAAATTAAAAATCAAAAATACGAATCGGAAAATTATACGCCCGACTTTTACGATAAAATACCCGGTTTGGCTGTGCTGAAAATGCCGACATTCAATTTATCAATCATCAAAGTCAATAAAATGATGGAAAAAGTTAGGGAAAGCGAAAATTTGATCTTGGATTTGCGCGGCAATCGCGGCGGTTATCATGATGCGCTTGAACAGCTTTTGAAACACTTTTTTGAAAGAGAAGTTGATGCCGGCAAGATCATTAGGCGCGACGGTGCCAGATCATTTTTGATCAAACCAACCATAAAAAAAACATACAAAGGTCAATTAATCGTTTTGGTTGACAGCAGTTCCGCTTCCGCCGCCGAGATGTTTGCCAGAATTATCCAACTCGAAAAACGCGGAACTGTCATTGGCGACCAATCCGCCGGCGCGGTAATGCAGTCAATTTATCTGACCCATGCTTTCGGAATTAAATCGTATGTTTTTTACGGAATCAGCATAACGATCGCCGACATTGTCATGAAAGACGGTCAGCGATTGGAGAAAACCGGCGTGACGCCTGATGAAAAAATTATTCCTTCCGCAGCGGATTTAATTAAAAACCGAGACCCGGTTTTATCTCGCGCGGCACAAATCTTGGGTTATAAACTTACTCCTGAAGAAGCCGGAGTGATTTTTGATAAAGATTCAAATTAAACAACCGATCCAAAGTTTTCGGCGTTTTCGTCTGTCCGGCGTCGAGAAACTGGCGAACAAGATGCGTTCACAAGAAACCGGTTCCGCCCGTGATTAAAATTGTCTTACTGGATTTTTTTACCATATAAACAAGGAAGATCAAGAAAACCTAAAAAATAAA
>CADEFG010000733.1 GCA_902826505.1 uncultured Acidobacteriota bacterium | reverse complement strand
ACGGCGTTCGGCTCACAGCGCCGCCATTTCACTTTTCGCATTGCTTTTTTGTTTTACCGCAACTGCATTTTCACAACAAACGGTTAAAGTTTATCCGACCTCGATCAGGCTGGAAAAAGGCAAAACACGCACTTTTACGGCGGTTGCTTTTGATGCGTCGGGCAATCATCTGCCGAATCAGACTTTTACTTTTTCGCGCCTGACGGGAAATGCTTCGACGGCTTCCGTCCGCCGCAGCACCGAGGGCAATACGGAATCGAACAACTCACGTTTATCGGCAAATTTGGCGGAAGTTACGGGGCTTGCCGCCGGCATCGCGACCTTTACGGCAACGCTTGGAAGCGCGGTCAGCGGTCCGGTCAGCGTGACGGTCTTCGATCCGGCGGCAGCGCCGCAAGCCGTCATTCGCGGCGACAACGAGGCGGAAAACAATACAACGATCCGCGCCCGCGTCGGCGAGGCGATGGAGGTCAACGCCGAAGCTTCGCAAGGAACAAAATTGGTTGAATGGTTCTGGGGCGACGGTGACCGGACGGGCGATCTGGTTTCGGCAACCCATGCCTATTTAGCGGCGGGAAATTATACGCTTCGTTTGCGGGTCACGAACAGCGGCGGGCAAGTTTCCGAATCGACGGTTTCAGTTATCATTACGGATTTTCCGGCAGCAACGCGGATCTTTACGGTGCAAACGGCGGCAGAACTGCTGGCGGCTTATAATCAATGTACGGGCGGCGAACATATCGTGATCCCGGCGGGAACCGTCATTTCGGGACACGTCGAACTGCCGGCGCGAGTATTTAGCGATTTTGTGACGATCCGCTCGAGCGCGGTGATGCCGAATATGCCGGTTCGGGTCGCGCCCGACCAGAGCGGATTAGTGACTTTTCGCGGAAGCTACAATGATGAATTGCCTTTTTTGATAAAAAACCGGGCGAGCCGGATCAGGCTTTCGGGTTTGAAATTCGATGCTTTTCCGGGCGGCGCCGATTATTTGAAAAATTATTATCTTCTCCAGATCGGTGAGGCTTTCGGACAAACAAATATTGCCGACAATCCGAGCAAGATCATCGTTGACCATTGCGTAGTCAATCCACCCGATAATGTACAGGTCGTCCACGCCGTTTTGAACGACGGTTACAAGGTTTCGATCATTTCGTCGTGGCTCGGCAATATCAAAACCTACGGCAGCCAGGACAGTCAGGCGGTTTTCGGTTTGGACGGACGCGGCGCGCATGTTTACAACAATACGTTTTTAGAAGCCGTTTCGGAAAGTATAATTTACGGCGGCGCGGGAAACCAGATCGACGGTCTGACGCCGACGAATATCGAATTTCGGCGATGCGTTTTCACAAAAAGACTTTCGTGGCGCAACGCGCCGCCGATCAGCAACGGCGATACGCTCAACGCAAAAAATCTCTTTGAAACAAAAAATGCGCGCCGCGTTTATATCGAAGGTTCGCTTTTTTCAAACCATTGGGACGCGAATCGTTCGCAATACAACGCGATAACCTATAAATCGGTTGCCGACAAACCGAACAGCGGGCAGGGCAGTCCGTGGTCGGTCAGCGAAGAGATCGTGCTCGAAAACTGCCAGTTTTCGCATGTCAACGGCGGGTTGAGCGTCGCGCGCGAATACGACCGCCCGGGAACTTCGTATGATCCGCTCAAACCGCAGCATATCCGTGTTTACAACACACTATTCGACGACCTGACCTTCGGTCGATGGGGCAATAATCGCACCTGGACATTTTATATGGCGGGTGTTGACGACCTTTTGATCAAACACGTTTCGGTCATTGACGCGATCGATTCGGTCGATGAAACACACGAAATGATGCTTCAACTCAATTCGGTCACGACTTTAAGACCGGAGATCGTCGATTCGGTTTTACCGCTCAACGCGTACGGAATTCTCAATACCTGCGGCGAAGGCGTTTCGGCGTTAAATGTCGGAACTTCGGGCTGGTTTGACGCGGCAACGGGCAGCAGCTGCGGAGCGGCGAGCGGGACAAACGCCGGTGTTTGGCGGCTGGCGGGAAATATTTTGGCGAAAATGCGCAGCGACCATAACTCGAATATGTATCCGTCAATCAATTTCTATCCCGAAAATTTCAGTAATGTCGGTTTACAAGGCTATCGCAATTGTAATATTTCGGCGGCGACCGATCCCTGTCATTCGGCAATTGCGGATTTTTCGCTGAGTTCGGGTTCAACTTATAAAAACAGCGCGACCGACGGCACCGATCCCGGAATCAACGCCCCGCTTTTGACCGACCGCGTGCGCTGCACATCGAACGGCAATACCGGTTCATGTCTCAATGGCGGAACTTCACCGACGCCGACGCCAACACCGACCGCCACCCCGACCCCGACTGTGACGCCAACTCCGACCCCGACCGTCACTCCGACGCCGACTTCAACCCCGACACCCGTTCCGACACCGACGCCGACGCCGGGACAAATCGCTCCATTTCCGGGACCGGCGGCGCTCAGACTTCCCGGCATTATCGAAGCCGAAAATTTTGATCGCGGCGGTGAAACCCGCAGCTATCACGAAGTTTTCGGTTCGACCGAAAGCAGTTCGTATCGTCAACAACCGGTCGAAGGCGTTGATATTCAAGCGCGGGCAAATGCCTCGGGCGGTTATTCTTTGATGGAAGCAAGCGCTGGCGAATGGCTCAATTATTCGGTCAATGTTCCGAAAGCTGGTCGGTTTGATCTGGGCGTTCGTTATGCTTCGGAGTTTCGTGATGGAACGTTTCACGTCGAGATCGACGGGCAAAATGTGACCGGCGCGATGACCGTCGCGGCAACCGGAAATTGGGGCGTT
>CADEFG010000732.1:1188-2837 GCA_902826505.1 uncultured Acidobacteriota bacterium | reverse complement strand
ATATTCGCGGCGTATTTCTTCTAAAGCGGCAAGTCTTTCGGCATAACTTTTCGTCTGCCAATAGGCAAAATCGGATTCTTTTTCGCCGAGCATTGTTTTATTAATAATTTTGACTATTTTGCGTTTGGCTGACATATATTTTTAGTTTGATCAAAGGCAAAAGTATAAAACAAAACAAAAAAAAATCAGAGCAGTTAAACTCTGATTTTTTGAAGCGCGGCAGCGATCGAAAAACTTTAAGCGATGTAGATCGGCGCGGTGTCGCGGCTGCCGATGATGTTCGGGTCGTGAACTTTTGCCAAACCGCAGCTCAGAAGAGTGCCTTCGGCGGCGTGATCGGCTATGCCGGCGCTATTGACGTGTCCCATTTCGTGAACGAGCGTTCCGGTCACCGACCAGTAGCCCATCCCGAAGGCGAGCTTGCAGATCGTGATCTCGCTGCCGCCGACGCGGTTGGTAAAACCGTAATTGGCATTATCGGGACAAAAACTGATCCAAACGGTGTCGTCGTCGAAAATATCGTCGAACGAACGTCCGCCCGGAAGCGCTTTGAATGCTTTGTTGCACGCCTTACTGCCGTAGATATTGCTTTTGATAATGCCGATCGCTTTTTCGAGCATTTTCTTCTGCGCGTCGAGCGCGGCGTCGTAGGCAAGCCATTCGGCAACACCATTTTTGACCGGACCGGTATGTCCCGAGCCGGCAATGTTTATTTTCATATCACACTAACTCCTGTTAAAAATTCTAAAGTATCAATTTGAAAGATACAGGTAAACGACGCCGGTAAAAAAGTAATTTGCCCGAAATTATACGGCAGTTGTTTGAATCTTGCCATTTTCTTCGGTCAAACGGCAGAGCGGTGCGGTAAAATCGTGGTAAAAAAGACAAATCCAGTTTTCGCTGACCGCGCGCGGAATCAAAATTTTCTTGGCGGCGAGCGTTTCGACCGGGAACAGATCGTAGCCCATGATCCAGGCAAAAGGAAGATGCGCGCGCGTCGGGATCAGATCGGCAAACCCGTAAAGCGTCAAGCCTTCGCGTTTCAAACAAACCGTCTGCATTGTTGCGGAATGACCGCGAATTGTCTGCAACGTCAAACCCGGAACGACTTCGTATTCGTCGGGTTTGAGCTCCATCTGCCCACTTTCCCGAAGCGGTCGCCAGTTTTCTGCGAGATAACTTGCGCGGTCGCGCTCCGACGGGTTTTCCGCCGCGTCGAATTCCGATTTTGAAACAAAATAACGCGCGTTCGGAAATTGCGCGATCGGTTTTGGGTTTTGGGTTTTGGGTTTTGGGTTTTGGGCGTCGTTTAATTCGTAATTCGTAATTTGTAATTCGTCTTTGAAAACAGTGTTGCCGCCGGCGTGGTCGAAGTGCAGATGGGTGTTGACGACGATCGTGATGTCTTCGGGCGCGTACCCGGTTTTTTCAAAAAGCGTTTCGGCAAAAGGTTTTTCGCGGAAAATACCGTACAGCGCGGTTTGTTTTTCCGTCCATTTTTCGCCGATGCCGGTTTCGACGAGAATCCGCTCATGCGGCGTTTCGACGAACAGACAATTCATATTCATCCGAATCCGGTTAAGCTCGTCGGGCGGGCAAACCTTTTCCCACAGTACGCGCGGAACAACGCCGAACATCGCGCCGCCGTC
>CADEFG010000732.1:0-1088 GCA_902826505.1 uncultured Acidobacteriota bacterium | reverse complement strand
CTACTTTTTCTTCGGTTCGGGTTTTTTCGGTTCGCTCTTTTTCGCGTCTTTCGACGGTTTCGACGGATCGACCGGCACCGGACCGTTTTGCGCTCCCGGCGGCATTTGCTGTTGCGGCGGCATCTGCTGCTGCATCTGTTTTTGCATCAATTGCTTCATTTGCTCTTCCGAAACTTCGGGAATGACAAAATCTTCGGCAACCTCGACATTATTTTTGGCGACGATTTCCTCAAGAATCTTCTTTTCTTTTTCTTCGCCGAGTTTCGATTTGACATAATCGTCGACGGGCATTTCACGCGCCATCGGATTTTCGGGATCTTTGACCATCGTCGAAAAAAGAATATGGCGGACGTCGTAGCTTCGTTTGACCTGTCCGCTTTGATCTTTGGCTTCGCCCTTTCGTTCGAGTTTGATGATGTGAAAGCCGAACGGCGTCGCGACCAGCTCCTGCGTAAATTGTCCCGGTTCGAGCGCGAGCGCCGCCGCTTCGAATGTCTTATCGAAACCGCCGCCTTCGGTCTGACCTTCGTAAAGACCGCCCTTGTCCTTGCTGCCCGGATCTTCGGAAAATTCTTTGGCGAGCGCCGCAAAATCTTCGCCGTTCTTCAAACGCTGGAGAACTTCGGTTGCCTTTGTTTTCTTTTCTTCGGTCGTGTTGAGTTCGGGATGTTCGGCAATATATTTTTTGATGTCCTCTTCGGTGACTTCGGCTTTTTTCGCCAAAACATCGGTCGTGTACATCCGCATCAAAAACTGTGCCTGCTGCAATTTGCTTTGCAGCGCCACTTTTCGCTCAAAATCTTCGCCTAATTCGGGCGCGCCGGCTTTCGCTTTGGCTTTGGCTTCCGCTTCGTAAATCTTGATCTTCGCGAATTCCTGTTTCATCTGAGTTTTTTCTTCATCCGTCGGCTCGGTGCCTTCCGGCACGGCTTTATTTTTACGGGCAAAGTTCAGCTGCACATTGAGAAACTGCTCGAATTCATCGGCGTGGCGTTTTTGTTCGGCGTTAACGCCTTCGCCTTCGCCGTAAAATTCCTTGATCTGATCTTCGGTGATAAAACCAAACGGCGGCATCGGACCTTTGTCCT
>CADEFG010000731.1 GCA_902826505.1 uncultured Acidobacteriota bacterium | reverse complement strand
CTTTGAGCGATAACCAGCCCCTGGTGCAGATCAAATAAATTCAAAACCTATGACGGTGACCGAAAAAGAGCGCGAATATTACGATCAAAACGGGTATCTTGTCTTAGATACGGAGATTCCCGAAAGCGTTTTGGACGCGATCATCGTTGAACTGCAAGATAAATATACAAGCGACGTCAAGCTCGATGTCGGGCATCAGGACGCCGGACGAATTCAAGATGCCTGGCGAATAAATGCAAATGTTAAGGCGCTGGCGTTGAATCCGAAAATTCTGGAGACCTTAAAAGAACTTTACGATCGTCAACCGCTCGCTTTCCAAACGCTAAATTTTCCGGTCGGAACCGAACAGCCGCCGCATTCCGATACGATCCATTTTAATTCGATTCCGGCGGGTTTTATGTGCGGCGTCTGGATTGCGCTCGAAGATATGGACGAAAACAACGGAACATTGGTTTTTTATCCGCAAAGTCATAAATTGCCGGAAGTCACATTAAGCGACATCGGCTATGAATGGGAAACGAAGTCAAATTTTTCCCCGTCGCAATTGGTTCGCCGCAGTTTTCGAAAATTGGGTTTGATCAATTCCATCCCGACACTGAAAGCCGATGATGCATATCCGCTGTATGAAAAACAAATCTCAAAAGTCATCGAAGAAAACAATCTGAAACCTTCATACGCAACCATCAAAAAAGGTCAGGCATTTATCTGGGCGGCAAATCTGCTTCACGGCGGTTCACCGCGAAAGGATAAAAAACGCACTCGTCATAGCCAGGTCACGCATTATTTTTTTGAGAACTGTCAATATTACACGCCGCTCATCAGCAACAGTCAAACAAAATACTGGCGCGATCCGATCTGGATTTCGTAAATTACCCGCAAAATTCGATTAAAAGAGCAGATCCAAGTTGGCGGCTGATTTGAACCGGCAGACGTTTCAATTTTTATCGATCTTTTCGAGCAGCATTTTTAGTTTTGAAATTCTTTTGGAGATTCCAAGCCGGATCGTTCCGTCACCGACGGTCATCACTTTGATGTTCAAGCCTAAAACTTCACCGGTTTTCAAAGAGATCAACGGACTTCCGCTATTTCCGGGCATCAGCGTGATGTCCGAATAAATATCTTCGTTGTTGTCGATCATCGAAACATTACCCATTGAATTAAAAGGTAATTCGAGCGTGCCGTAATAGCCGACCGAGAGAATATCTTCGCCGATGTTGGGCAGACGGTCGGCGATTATCAAGGGTTTGATTTCGTTTGTTTGAGCTTGGCGGCGTAATATTTCTTCATCGAAACCAAATAACGCGAGATCCGATTCTTTGTCGGATTCAAGTGGTGTTAAGGGAATTTCAAGATAAAGACCGTTATCGAATTTTGCCCAGGCAATGATTTTCGCGTTCAGCGAAGCAAAATTGACAGTCGCTTTTTCAAGGTCTTCCTTGACGTGAAAGGCGGTTGCCAGAAGATTTTTCGAAACTAAAAATCCCGTGCCGATCGCTCTTTTTCGCGGAAACTCGCTGTTCGGCGCAATCACCGACAAACAAAAGATCGAATTTTTGACTTCGGAAATACGTTCTTCCTTAGAGCTTGGAGAATTGGTCGGAGATTTTGCGGTGTTCGGCTGGTTGCTGGTTGCCGCACAGCTATTCAAAAGCCAGGTTGTCAGCATTAAAAGAACTTTAATGTAACCGCCGAACCGCAAATTCATAACGCAAAGAGGTTAAAAGGATAATACGGCAAATTTCGCAAGATCGTAAAAACAAGTCCGAACCCGAAGAAGCTCCAAATGACGAGCGGCGAGAAAATCCTGAAATCAAGCCCGCGACCCCGCGCAAAAGTCAAAAAAAGCGAAACGAACAAATACCCGAAGAAAAATAAAATTCCGGGCAGCAGCAGATTGTAGCCGAGCGCCGATAAAATATCGCCGTGCAGCAGAGCGTGAAATCCGCGCGTCATTCCGCAACCCGGGCAAGCCAGTCCGGTCAGCGAATAAAACGGGCAAACCGGGAAAATCCCGGCTGTCGAAGGATTGAACCAGCCGACCACAAAAGCAATGCCCGCCATGACGGCAGCGCCGGCGAGCGCAAATCCGCGTTCGATAATTGAAGATTTTAATTCCGCTGTCATTTAATCTTAAAAAGAATTGTCATTGATCTTCCGATTTCGTTTGGCGTTTCAGCCGTCCGTTTGCCGCTTTCATAAATTTTGATCAAGCTTTGCAATGCCGCCAAAGCTTCCGGCGAAATATCTGTCGGCGCGGTTTCGGCGGATTGTTTTAATATTTGGGCGGCGTTTTGCCATTCTCGCGGGTTGCGCGAAGTCTCGAAAGATTTTATCAAATTGACGCCCAGATTAAACTTCCATAAGCTCGATTCGTCCGTCGCGAGGCGGCTTTGAAGCAGTGCGGTCAGGTTTTGCGAAAGCGCGATTCGTTCTCCGCTTGGCGGGTTGACAACCGGCAGACGAATTTCGCCCGTCACTCTTTTTTGAAGCGAGCCGTCAGACGTAACGCCCGATTTTTTGACAAAAACAGGCTTGTCATCGGCTGAATTGCCGTTTTGAGTTTCGAGTTCAATGCGCCGGAGCTCGGCTATTTTTTCGAGGATTTCCTTTTCATCCGTCCATTCGGGCTGAAAGGCTTTGGCAATTCGCGGAACATTAAAAGGTCGCAGCGTCGGTGCTTTTTGAATAATTGTCAAATCGTAGCCGATTCTCAGCCAGCTCGCTTTTTCAATCGCAAAATTATAGATTATGACGCCGGTTTCCGGTGCATTTTGATCACCGGTTTCGGCTTTTCTAAACTTGGTTTTAAGCGCGGTTTCTTCTGCCGCGCTTTTCAGCA
>CADEFG010000730.1 GCA_902826505.1 uncultured Acidobacteriota bacterium | reverse complement strand
CGAATATATTTGGCGAATTCCGCCGAACAGCGAGCTCATCAACCAGACTTCGATGACCGCCGACGCGCGCGGTAACCCGTATATCGCGACTTATTGGCGACCGGCTGAAACCATTGTTCCGCAATACCAGCTCGTTTATTTTGACGGCACGAAATGGAACAGATCGCAGATTTCAAATCGTCAAACTCCGTTTAGCTTGAGCGGAGCGGGAACAAAAAGAATTCCGATCTCGCGCCCGCAGATCGCCGTTGACGCCGGTCGCGTTTTTGTCATTTTCCGCGACCTTGAACGCGCCAACCGGGTTTCCGTCGCGATTTGCAGTGATCTGAAAAAAGGCGTCTGGCAAACAAAAGATTTGACCCAAACGGATGTCGGAATGTGGGAACCGAGTTTTGACCACAATCTTTGGAACAAAAGCAAAGAACTGAATTTATTTGTCCAAAAAGTCGGACAAGGCGACGGCGAAAAACTCGAAGATCTTTCGCCGCAAATGATTTCGATCTTGGAATGGAAACCGTAAAAAGCAATGATTAAAACAACCTGGAAGACAATTTTTACCGGCGCATTAATTTTCGCAACGCTCGCGGCAACCATCCTGACCGCGCAGAAAAAAACCCAAAAACCCGTTCTGCGCCAGATGGAAAAACTTTCGCGCGGGCTGGTCGCGGTTAATCAGGGCGGCGGAAAGGTTTTTGTTTCGTGGCGAATGTTCGGCACGGACGCCGACCGGATCGCCTTTGATCTTTACCGCGAAACCGATGGCAAAGCGTTGAAATTAAACGATAAGCCGATTTCGGACGTGACATTTTTTGTGGACGAAAACGCCGATCTGAAAAAGGCGAACGCTTATTTTGTGCGCACCGTGGCGGGCAAAAAGGAAACCGAACGGAGCGCGAAATTTACGCTTCCCGCCGATTCGCCTGTACGTCAATATTTGAGCGTGCCGCTGCAAACGCCGGACGGTTACGCGCCGAACGACGCTTCGGTCGGCGATCTCGACGGAGACGGCGAATATGAAATCGTTCTGCATCAGGCGGGACGCGGGCGCGACAATTCGCAAGCCGGATTTACTTCGGAACCGATTTTACAGGCTTATAAATTGGACGGCAGCTTGCTTTGGACGATTAATCTCGGCAAAAATATCCGCGAAGGCGCGCATTACACGCAGTTTATGGTTTATGATCTCGACGGTGACGGGCGTGCCGAAATCGCCTGTAAAACCGCTGACGGCACGGTTGACGGCAAAGGCAAAGTGATCGGTGATAAAGCCGCCGATTGGCGTTTCAAAACCGGCGAGACGCTCGACGGAATCAATCGGACGGGCGAAACGGGCAGACGAAATGCCGAAGGTTATATTTTGAAAGGTCCCGAATTTTTGACGGTTTTTGACGGTTTAACCGGCGCCGAGTTGGCGACGACCAAATATATTCCGGCGCGTCACCCGACCAAAGAAAATCCGACAAGCGAAGAAATGAAAGAAGTTTGGGGCGACGGTTACGGCAACCGCGTCGATCGCTTTTTGGCGGCGGTCGCTTACTTAGACGGCGCGCGCCCGAGTCTGGTTTTCTCGCGCGGTTACTACACCCGAACGGTTCTCGCAGCGTGGGATTTTCGCGGCGGGAAACTGACGAACCGCTGGACTTTTGACAGCTCATCGAGCGAAGAGAACAAAAAATTTGCCGGACAAGGCAATCATAACCTAAGCGTCGGCGATGTTGACGGCGACGGGCGGGACGAAATCGTTTTCGGCGCGATGGTTTTGGACGATAACGGCAAAGGACTTTATTCGACGGGTTTGGGACACGGCGACGCGCTTCACTTGTCGGATCTCGACCCGACTCGTCCGGGTCTCGAGGTTTTCGATATTCAGGAAAGATTCGACGACGCGGGCGCACATTTCCGCGATGCGCGTACGGGCGAAATTTTGTGGAAAAAGCCGTCGGTCAAAGCCGGTGAAGACGGCGAAGGTCCCGGGCGCGGTCTTTCTTTGGACATCGATCCGCGGCATAAAGGCTTTGAATCGTGGGTTTTCGGCGCTGAAATTCGCGGGCTTTTTAACGCCAAAGGCGAAAAGATTTCCGACAAAAATCCGCGTTCGTGCAATTTCGGCGTTTTTTGGGACGGCGATCTTTTGAGCGAACTTTTGAACCGCAACGTGATCTCAAAATGGAATTGGGAAAAAGAAATCGACGAACCAGTTTTTACCGCCGACGGCGCGATGTCGAACAACGGCACGAAATCAACGCCGGCTTTGAGCGCGGATATTTTCGGTGATTGGCGCGAAGAAGTAATCCTGCGATCGACCGATAATAAAGAATTGCGGATTTATACGACCACGATTCCGACCAAATTCCGCTTTTACACGTTTATGCACGACCCGCAATATCGGCTTTCGATCGCCTGGCAAAACGTCGCTTATAATCAACCGCCGCACACTTCGTTTTTTATCGGCGAAGGAATGAGCAAGCCGCCGAAACCCGCGATCACGACAAACGCTGGAGCCAAACGCTGAAATTTTCCGGAGAAACATATGAAAAACAACCCGTCAATTCTGATCCAACTGTGCCGTTTTTTTCTCGATCGCGGTTTTCAACCGGCGGCTCTCGCCTTATTCATTTTGGCAATTTCGTCAGTCGCGACCGCCGCGAATCTTTTTGTCAAAAGTCCGAACGGGCGCGTTAAGGTTAATTTTTATCTGAACGACAAAGGCGCGCCGCGTTATTTTATCGAGCTTGACGGCAAAACGGTTTTGCGCGAATCGCAACTCGGTCTGATTCGCAACGATGCCGATTTTTCCGCTAATTTAAAGCTTTTATCGGCTTCGAAATCCACGCCGGTGCGCGACCATTACGAG
>CADEFG010000729.1 GCA_902826505.1 uncultured Acidobacteriota bacterium | reverse complement strand
ACATGCGGAAGCCCGTGCGAGTAGATGCGCATGGTTGTTTTCAAACCGGTTGGCGGATTTTTATCAAAACTCACCGAAACACCGGCGGGCAAATTTTCCGCCGACAGAATGATCGCGCCGTCATAATTTGTGCGGGCGAGATTGATTTCGGCGGTCACGGTTTGCCCGGCAATGATCGACGCCGAATCGGGAAAGGCAGACAGCGTAACGCTTTGCGTCCTTTGAACGATCAGCATTATATTGACGGGCGCGATCGCGATGCCCGCCGCGTTTGCGCCGATCTTTACCGTAAAGCTGCCGGTCGGAGTGGTGGTGCGGGTCGTTATCGTTAAAAGGGAAGTGTTGCGCGTCGTCGGGTTCGGGCTGAATGAAGCCGTCGCGCCCGTCGGCAGATTTGTCGCGCCCAAAGTTACATTGCCCGCGAAGTTGTCGCGATTGAGATTGATCGTATAAACGGCGGATTGTCCCGCCTCGACGGTTCTGCTCGCCGGCGTCGCGCTTAATGTCACCGATCCGACGGCTCGGGAAGAAACCGCTGGCGGACACAAACCAGCAAAAATAAGGGTTGTCAACAAAATTGCGGGGCTGAAAACTTTTGTCAATTTTAATAAAGTCAAATAACGAAGGATTGAATCGGCGAACCTTAAATTTTGATTTGTCATTTGGTATCTCCTGCGATCTTGATTGTTTTTTTACTCGCTTATAATTCGTCGCTAAATCCTCGCAAGGATTCAAACTTTGCCGCAAAGCTTGTCAATCTTTCAAAAGCGCAAAAAGATCAACGCGCTGCCGGATTAGCCGCCGGCGCGTTGATCACAGTTCCGGTTTTACCAAACATCGACAAAATAGGCTCGCGAGTAATCGACCGAACCGTAGATCACTTTGGCGTTGTAGCCAAGGCTGCGGGCATAATTGGCAACCTCGTTGGCGCGGCGCAACGTCGCATACGGTCCAAAGCGGCGCGATTTTATCCGCCACGAATTGGCATTCGTCAGATATTCCGATCCGCCGAAGATCTTCGCCGGCGCCGGCGAAATTCCGGCGAACAATAAACCGAATATTACAAAACACGTCAACAAAATTTTTCTGATCATTTTTTTTACCTCCAAAATTAGATACTTGTGTCACATGAATTTTTCTCACACACCATTTACCGCTTGTGTTAAAATATGCCGTATTTCCGGTGAAAATTTTTGGCAAAATTTCAACGCTGCGGCATCGTAACCTGCCGGCAGGTTAAATGTCTGGACGAATTTCGGAAGTTTTTCGGATTTTTTTTGGATCGGTTTTATGACAGCGGGATCAAACAAATCGGAAGCGCATTTTTATGAGTTCGGAAATTTCCGTCTGATTCCCGGAGAACGTTTGCTGCTGCGCGGCGGCGAACCGGTTCCGTTGCCGCCGAAGGTTTTTGATGCGCTCATTCTGCTGGTCGAAAATGAAGGACATCTGATCGGGAAAAACGATTTGCTCGAACGGCTCTGGGCGGACGCTTTTGTCGAAGAAGCGACTCTCGCGCGAACGATTTCGAGTCTGCGAAAAGCGCTCGGCACGGACAAATTCATCGAAACCGTTCCGAAACGCGGGTATCGTTTTATTTCACCCGTGCGGCGCTTGCCCGAAGATAAAGTCCTTTCCTCAGCCTTGCTGGATAATGCCGAACCCGCAAACTCCGCCGCGAAACCGACGGCGGTCGTCAACGATAGTTCCGAAACGAAGACGGAAACAGCAATTCCCGCGTTAAGAATTTTACTGCCCGAACGAATATTCTCGCGGCGGGTTTTATCAGTGATCTTGCTTGGCGCCGGTTTCGCGCTGGTCGGGAGCTTTTTGATTTTCACTAATTGGCGGGCAAAACCGGCGCCGGAAATAAAATCCATCGCCGTTTTGCCGTTCAATCAGATCGGCGAGGGCGAGCGCGACGAAACGCTTGAATTCGGAATGGCGGACACGCTGATTACGCGTCTATCGAATCTCCGGCGGATTATCGTCCGCCCAACGAGCGCGGTTTTAAAATACGCCGGACAAAAACCGGACGCCGTCGGGATCGGACGCGAATTAAAGGTTGATGCCGTTTTGGAAGGCAGCATACAGCGCAGCGGCGAGCGGGTCCGCGTGACCGCGCAGCTCATCAGAACCGCGGACGGTTTGCCGCTCTGGGCTGAAAAATTCGATACCCGCGCGGTTGAGATTTTTGCGATGCAGGACACGATCTCGACGCAGATCACGCAAGCGCTCGCGCTGGAGTTGACCGGTGCGGAAAAACAGCAATTAGCCAAACGCTACACGGAAAATACCGAGGCTTACCAAGCCTATATCAAAGGGCGTCATTTGTGGAACAAACGCAATCCGGCAGATTTCCGGCGAAGTCTGGAATTTTTTGAAGAGGCGATCAAGATCGATCCGAACTACGCCTTGGCTTTTACGGGCGCGGCGGATTGTTATCAATTATTTGCCGAATACCGTTTGATGCCCGTCGGCGAGGGGTTTGCAAAAGCCCGGAATGCCGCCAATCGGGCGCTTGAAATCGACGAATCTTTAGCCGAGGCGCACGCTTCGCTTGCCTACACGCTGGCATTTTACGATTGGAACTGGACAGCCGCCGAAAAAGAGTTCAAACGCGCGATCGAACTGAATCCGAACTATGCGACCGCCCGGCAGTGGTATTCCGAATATCTGAGTGTGATGGGACGTTTTGATGAAGTGCGCGTCGAAATCGAACGAGCGCAGGAATTAGACCCGCTTTCACCGGCGATCGGCGCGGACGTTGTCGCCTATTATTATTTGACAAAGCAATTTGACGAAGCACTCGCACAAACGCAAAAAGTTCTTGCGCTGGACCCGAATTTCTCGTGGGGA
>CADEFG010000728.1 GCA_902826505.1 uncultured Acidobacteriota bacterium | reverse complement strand
CAAAAAAATTATCGTTCTATTTTTGCTGATCGGAACTTCGGTTATCTTATTACCCGCCGAAAGCAAAGCCGCGGTTGTTAACGAAACAACGATTGTCGTCAACACGTCAACGTCGGGCGCGGCTTTGGTTTTGCCGCAAAACCGGAGAAGACGCTGGAGAAGCAGACGCTGGGAAAACCGTCGAAATCGTTGGGATCGTCGCCGCGACCGTCGTCGTGACCGCCGCGAAGATCGCCGTGAGCGTCGCCGTGACCGTCGTGACGATCGTCGCGACCGCCGCAACTAAGGGCGAGATTACCATTACAATTGAAAGAAAGACGCGCAATTTCGCCGCGTCTTTTTAATTTCAAGCGGATCGTCCGGCAGATTTGAAAACTCGAACTTTATTTTGGCTTGACATATCGATTACGATAGCTTGGTGACCGGTCAAGGAAGCCGGGCTTCCCGCGGGCTGCAAACCCGTCTGGGAATGTCGGAAACGATATTCTATTCGGTTCGACTCCGAAGCCGGTCTTTTAGTTTTAATTGGAACGCGAAAACTTCCTCGTCCGAGCCAATATTTTAATTGTCGTTTTCCAATTACTAATCAATTTAATTTCTAAGCGTCATGAGTTTTCAGATCGAAACCGAACGTTTGATTCTTCGGGATGTCCGGAAAGTTGATTTTTCGGGGCTTCTCGAAATATTTGCCGAGCCCGAATCGCGAAGCAATATTTTATCTTTTCAGGCGGACGCGGAGCATAATCGAAAGGATTTGGAAAACGCGATGGCGTGGGCGAAATTTCCGCAGCGCGAGCATTATAAATTGGCGGTCGCGCTCAAAAACGATCAAACTTTAATCGGCGGCTGCACGCTGACCGGCGTTCGTCCCGAAGCTTTTAACACGACGATCGGCTGGCATTACGGGCATAAATTTCGCGGCAACGGCTATGCCACCGAAGCCGCCCGCGCGCTTCTTTATATCGGGTTCGAACTTAATCAGGTCAACGAAATTTTTGCCGACTGTTTCGTCGAAAACAAAGCCTCGATCAGAATTATGGAAAAGATCGGAATGCGTTCGTCGTGGAATCTCGGATTATTTAACACAATTCGCGGCTGGAGCTACGGCGAACAAAAACCGACCGTCAGATACATCATTTCAAAATACAAATGGCTTTCCGATACAAACCGAGTTCGTAAGGCAGAATAATTTAATTCGTAATTCCGATCACCGGCAAGCCTCAATTCCCGATCACGCCCAAGCCGGTTTTGGCGTTTTCGTCAATGTCGGGGTTTTCGGGCGAAATGCGGATGCAGGCGGCGAAATGTTTGGGTTTGATCTCGACCAGCTGCGGGACGATCTGTTTGCATTCGGCGATCGCAAAAGGACAGCGCGTGTGAAAATGACAGCCTTTCGGCGGATTGATCGGCGACGGCACATCGCCCGTTAAAATAATTCGCTCGCGTTTTGCTTCGATTTCCGGGTCGGGCACGGGCACGGCGGAAATCAAGGCTTTCGTGTAGGGCATCAAAGGATCGCGGTAAACCGTTTTCGAATTGCCGAGCTCGACGATCCTTCCGAGATACATGACGGCAACGCGGTCGGAAAGATGACGAATCGCCCGCAGATCGTGCGAAATAAAAAGATACGTCAGATTCTTTTCCGTCTGGAGTTTTTCCAACAGATTCATGATTTGCGCCTGAATCGAAACGTCGAGCGCCGAGATCGGCTCGTCGGCGACGATAAATTCCGGGTCAACCGCGAGTGCGCGGGCAATCCCGATGCGCTGGCGCTGACCGCCCGAAAATTCGTGCGGATAACGTTTGACGAACCGGCGCGACATTCCGACGGTTTCCATCAAATTCTGCACCGTCGCGTCAACCGATTTGCCGTTCGAGATCTTAAATGTCCGAATCGGTTCGCCGATGATCTGCCCGACATTCATTCGCGGATTCAACGACGCGTACGGATCCTGAAAAATCATCTGCAAGTTTTTACGTTCATTGCGCATCGCGCTTTGCGACAAATTCGCGAGATCCCGGTTGTTATAATAAACCTGTCCGCCGGTCGGTTCCGTCAGCCGCAGGATCGCTTTTCCCAAAGTCGATTTTCCGCAACCCGATTCGCCGACGAGTCCCAAAGTTTCGCCTTTCCGAATGTCGAGCGAAACGCCGTCAACCGCTTTGACAAATTTCGGCGCGCTGAACAAACCGCCGCCGACTTTGTAATAAACCTGTAAATTTCTGATCGAGAGCAAAACCTCGCTCGTTTCGTCAAAACGGCTTTCCGGCATTGCTAATTTGCGAACGCGCTCGGCGGTTTCCGCGTCGTAGTTGAGGGTCGGACTTTCGGTCGCCGAAAGTTCCGCGTCGAAAGTTTCGACCGTGATGTTTTCGGTGACCGGTTCTTCGCCGTTTTCGTTTTCTTTTGTCGGAAATTCGTTTTCTTCTGTCATAAATTTACACTTTGCGCGCCTCTTATTTGATTTCCGGAGCTTCGATCTTGACCTTTTTGCCGTAATCGTAAACTCTTGTCAATTTTATTTGTTCGCCGCCGATGACCGCTTCGACTTCGTTTTTGAGCTGCAAGCCGTTGTCGTTCGCGAGCCAGATCTTGATCGTTTCATCGCCGATCTTATGCGAATAAATGGTCGATTCTTTGCCGTTGAATTTTTCCTTGCCGACGATCTGCACGTCCTTCAAATTTTTGATGCCGGCTTCGAGTCCCAATTTTATTTGCGAGCTGACCGCCCCGCTGATATCCTCTTCGGATTTTGTCCATTTGCCGTCCTCAAGCACATAGGAATCGCTGCCGATGACAATAACTTCCCCGTTGACATCTTTCATGCGATAACGGTCTGGTGCCAGATACTCCATTTCGGCAT
>CADEFG010000727.1 GCA_902826505.1 uncultured Acidobacteriota bacterium | reverse complement strand
AGATTCGTCCGATCAAACCGCCGCGCTCGCCCGAAAATATACCGACAAGGTTTTTAATCACGAATTTCGTGGCTATAAGGACAAACACGAATTTGCCGACGCGCAAACTTCCGGCGACTGGATTTTCTGGATCGATGCCGACGAACGCGTGACGCCCGAACTGCGGCGCGCGATCGAAGAATTAAAAGAACGCGACCCGCAAACTCTGCCCGCCGGTTTTCGGATCGCCCGCAAAACATGGTATCTCGACCGCTGGATCAAACATTCCGGCTGGTATCCCGATTATCAAATGCGGCTTTACCGGAAATCCGCGAGCTTTTGGGACGGTATCGCGCCGCACGAAACGGCGCGGGTGCGCGGTCAAATTGATACCCTGAGCGGTGAATTGCTGCATTACACCAAAAGAAATTTGAGCGAACATCACCGCGTCACCGATTCCTACACCACTCTGGCGGCGGACTTTCATTTCAGAAAGGGTCGCAAAATCGGCGGATTCGGGTTATTTTTTTATCCGATCGCTGCATTTTTTCGGACGTTTATTTTCAAACGCGGGTTTCTCGACGGCGTTCCGGGTTTGATTATTGCGATGTTCACGGCTTACAGTGTATTTCTCAAATACGCAAAAATTTGGGAGCATAACAACATCAAAAAATGAAAACAGTAATTCTTTGCGGCGGTCGCGGAACACGGCTCGGTGAACACGGCACAACCGTTCCGAAAGCGCTGATCGAGATCGGCGAACAACCGGTCATCTGGCATCTTCTGAAAATTTATTCCCATTACGGCTTCGATGATTTCGTATTGTGTCTCGGTTTTCTCGGCGATCAGATCAAACGTTTTTTTGTCGAACAAAAATGGCTTAATGCTGATTTTACGCTGGAGAAAAATTCGGACCAACCCTTGCTCAAAAATAGTGAAACTCTGGAAAATTGGCGTTTGACCTTTGCCGAAACGGGTTTGGAAACCAATACCGGCGGGCGTTTGAAAAAGGTTCAAAAATATCTCGCCGGTGAAGAAATGTTTTTTGTCACCTACGGCGACGGTTTGGCGAATATCGATCTCGATCGATTGGTTGAATTTCACCGATCACACGGGCGAATTGCGACGCTGACCGGTGTGCATCCGCATTCAAACTTCGGCATAATGAAGCTCGATGAAAATAATTTCGTTTCCGAATTTCAAGAAAAACCCGTCATGAAAGAGTGGATCAACGGCGGATTTTTTGTTTTTAATCGAAAAATTTTCGATTATTTGGAAGAAAATTCCGTTCTCGAACGCGAACCGCTCGAACGGCTCGCGCGGGAAAATCAACTGGTCGCATTTCCGCACGTTGGATTTTGGAAATGCGTCGATACGTTTAAGGATAATTTAGAATTTAACCGGCTTTGGAACGAAGGCAAAGCCGATTGGAAGGTTTGGTAGATAAAAATATGTTTTGGAAAAACCGGACGGCTTTTGTAACCGGCGCGACCGGCTTTGTCGGGGCGCATATTGTTCGCTTTCTTGTCGAAAAAGGCGCGAAAGTTGTTTGTTTGCAGCGTGATACGGTTCGGGCAAATTCGCTCGACATCTTTGATCTGCGCCGCCGCGTGACGGTTATTCAGGGCGCGGTCGAAGATTTTGCGTTGATGACGCGGATTTTGAACGAATATGAAATTGACGCCGTTTTTCACCTCGCAGCACAGGCGCTCGTCGGTGCCGCCAATCGTTCACCGCTTTCGACCTTTGAATCGAATATTCGCGGCACATATTGTTTGCTCGAAGCCTGCCGGATGAGCGAAACGGTCGCCCGGGTCGTCGTCGCTTCGAGCGACAAAGCCTACGGGTCGCACAAAACACTGCCTTATCAAGAAGATTTTGCCTTGCAGGGCTTGTTTCCCTACGACGTTTCAAAAACCTGTACGGATCTGATCGCCCAATCTTTTGCAACAACTTATCAGCTTCCCGTAACGATCACGCGCTCGGCAAATATTTACGGCGCGGGAGATTTAAATCTGTCGCGAATCATTCCCGGCACGATCCTTTCGGTGCTCAACGGCGAACGTCCGATCATTCGTTCGGACGGTTCGCCGGTTCGTGACTTTATTTTCGCCGAAGATATTGCCCGCGCTTATCTTCTGCTTGCCGAAAGAATCGAGGAAACGCGCGGCGAGGCTTTCAACTTCGGTTCGGGCGAGCCGATTCAAATGCTCGATCTGGTCGAAAAAATCGTTCGGCTGATGGGTCAGGAAACGGAACTTCCGCCGATCGTGATGCTCAAATCCAAGATCGAACGCGAAATCGACGCGCAATATCTTGCTTCCGACAAAATCTTTGCGCGTTTTGGTTGGAAACCAGCCACGAATTTGGAAGTTGGCTTGCAGCGAACGATTGAATGGTATCGGTCAAATTTGAATTTGATAAGTTGAAAAAACCAAATTTTAATTCCTTTCGCAATACAACTTTAAAAATTTTCTCAACATCAAATCTTTTGTTCGGACTTAATTTGCGGTATATTTTTATTGTTATGAGAAATATTTTTTACATTGCGGGCATGGTCTTCATATTTTCCCTCCAAGCGGCTGCCCAAACGGAAAAAGGTATTGATACGCAAACCCGAAAGATCAAGGAAAACACGAATAAAACAACGCAAACTCAAACAAACAACAGCGGCGGGCGGTCGATCGATTGGGGAAAAGACAAGACCAAAGTGCGCAACCGTTTAGACAATCCCTACAGACTCAATTCCAGACGCGATGTTTTGATTGAAAATGTCATCAGCGTGCTGCAGGAAATGAAAATCGTGATGGACGAATCAGCGTCACGACCGAAGGACGGCATTATCGTCACCCAACCTTTTATATTTGCCAAGGGCGCGGTCATTACCAAAAA
>CADEFG010000726.1 GCA_902826505.1 uncultured Acidobacteriota bacterium | reverse complement strand
TTGCCTTGAATCAGTTGCGCGTCGTTTTCTTTACTTTTTTTGTAATCGGGTTCGGGCGCGAAATCGACCAGATATTTCAAGCCTTTCGTTTCGAGACTGACTTCCGCGAGCGGGACATTGCCGATATTGACAAAAATTCCGTGAAGATAAACGCCCAAGGCTTGAAAACTTTTATCGGTAAAGGTCAGATCGGCGAGCCGCGGAATGCGGTAATTTTGCGTCCGGAAGGAAAACGAGCTGCCCGCGCCGGGCATCGTATATTTGAGGCAATTATCCGTGGCGACGACGATTTTCGTGTTTTCGGCACAGCCTTTGTCGTCGATCAATTTTATCAAACCCGTGGCGGGCTGGCGCAAAAATTCGGCATATTCGGCGAAGAGTTCACGGCGCGGTTCGATTGCCTTTAGTTCTTTTTTCGAGGGTTTCCGGTAGAGCGGTTCAACTTCTCTTTGCAGAATCGAAAGCCGCATTTCAGCCATATTGTTTGTTCTTGAAAATTGTGCTTCGGAGCTCGCACAATAAACCAAAATCAATAATATGAAGAAAAACAGCTTTTTCATACGACTTCTGCCTTTACAATTTTGCCTTTAAGATCTCGTTGACGATTTTCGGATTTGCCTTGCCCTGCGAAGCCTTCATCACTTGACCGACGAAGAAGCCGAAAAGCTTTTCATTGCCGCCGCGATATGCGTTTACTTGATTTTCGTTATTTTCGATGATTTCGTCAACAATTTTTTCGATCTGCCCGCTGTCGGAAATCTGCTCGAAGCCTTTTTCCTTGATAATTTCAGCGGACGATTTGCCCGAATTGAACATTTCGACCAAAACTTCCTTTGCCTGATTATTGTTGATCTTGCCGCCGTCCAGAGTTTTGATCAATTCCGCCAGATTCTCCGCCGCAACGGGCGAATCGTTTGCCGTTTTGCCTGAATTATTCAGTTCCCTGAGCAGTTCGGATAAGATAAAGTTCGCCGAAACGCGCGGGTTGCCCGAAGCGCGTGCCGTTTTTTCGTAGAATTCCGCCAAACCTTTGTCCGAAACAAGCTGCGAAGCGTCCGCGTAGGACAATTCATAATCCTCGATAAACCGGTCGCTCATCACATGGGGCGTTCGATAAATTCCGCCGTGACGACGAGCGGCTGCAGATCGGGTTCGGGAAAATAGCGGTAATCGTGCGCGTCTTCTTTCGAGCGCATGACCCGCGTTTTGTTGTTCTTTTCGTCCCAGAGCCGCGTTTCCTGCGTAACGCCTTCGCCCGCTTCGTGCGCGGCGATCTGGCGTTCGATCTCGTATTCGATCGCCTTTTGCATAAACCGCACGGAATTTAAATTCTTCAATTCGACCTTGTTATTGAATTTTTCCTGACCGATCTTGCGGACGGAAACATTCGCTTCGCAGCGCAAGTTTCCCTTTTCCATATCGGCATCCGACGCGCCGACCCATTGCAGAACGCGGCGGACGTGATTGACATAATCATACGCCTGCCACGACGTATGAAAATCCGGCGCCGTGACGATCTCTCCCAAAGGCGTGCCGGCGCGATTCAGATCAACGTATGAATATTTATCCGTCTCGGGCAGACCTTCGTGGACGTTTTTGCCCGCGTCTTCTTCGAGATGCATCCGTTCGATGCGAATCGTCATCGGCTTCCATTCCGTGGCGCGTCCCGATTCGTCGCGTTCGGCGGTCATGATCGTTAAATTTCCGTTCGACGAAAACGGTTTGTCATACTGCGAGATTTGATAGCCTTTCGGCAAATCGGGATAAAAATAATTCTTGCGCGAAAAAATCGATGTTTCGTTGATCGTCAACCCCAAAGCGAGCGCCGCTTTTATCCCGTATTCAACGACCTTTTCATTCAAAACCGGCAACGCGCCCGGCAAACCGAGACAAACCGGACAAGTGTTCGCATTCGGTTCGTCGCCGAAATTCGCCGCACACCCGCAGAAAATCTTCGTCTCCGTCGCGAGCTGCGCGTGAATTTCCATTCCAATAACTGCTTCCCAACCTTCTTTCATAAATGTTTCTCTTGTAAATATTAAAACGCGGATTGATGTCTTTATCATAATCCGCGTTTCGGTTAATTTCAAAATTTTGTTTTGTTTTATTCGCTTTGCTGGTTTTTGCCGGGCGCGAAAACGGTTTACCGGAAAACAAGTTTCGCGCTATTTTTTACCGCCGGCGAACCGAAAAAGTCAATCCGCGCGGTCGGTTAAAAAACGGACTCGGAAAAGCGTAGCCGCCGCCGAGCCGGATATTGCCGCGCAGCGAATTTCTGCCGCCGTAATTGAACCGTAATTTTAAACCCGATTTGTAACCCAAAAATCCGCGGCGAGAGGGCAGGTAGTTAAAATAACCGAAGCTCGGATAGCCGTAACTGTCAAAACCGGTCGAATAGGTCAAATAGCCGTTTTGCCCGCTCCAGTAATCGCTTTGTGAACGCACGGCATTGAGCCGTTCGGCTTCGGCGAATTGCTTTTGCAGTTCTTCCTCGCGCAGCTGATTTGAAAGTTTTTCCAGATCGGCGCGTCTTTGCGCGTTTTGCCTTGCCAGCTCTTCCGGCGTCGGAAAACCGAGTTTTTCGTAGTTTTCTCGTAAATCTTTTTCGCTTTGCAGGCGTTTTTGCTTAAATTTTTCAAGTTCGGCATTCGTCACGGTTTTTGTTTCCTGCGCGAATGCGGCATTTCCCAAACCAACGATGATGCATAAGATCAAAAGCCATCTTTTCTTCATAATCCCTCACCTTCCTTTTTTCAAAATTGTAGCATTTTTTTTGATGCTTTTGATAGCGGAAAGTTGGCGCGAAAAAGCGCCCGCAGATAACAAAAAAGCAAATTCAAGAAGATTTTTGTTAAAACCCGTCTAAAAATCC
>CADEFG010000725.1 GCA_902826505.1 uncultured Acidobacteriota bacterium | reverse complement strand
TTTTTATGGTCGGTTATATGACGGGCTTAGCGTATCTCGCCTCGTTTATAACTTTTCAGGGCGGAAAGCTTTTGGGGTTTGGTTAAGTGAGAAATGAGCGGTGAGTAGTGAGAAGGGAAAATCATCTTTGCTTCTCATTTCTCACTGCTCACCTGAATAAAATGGATACTCAAAACATCATCGTTGCGCTCATCATTCTCGCCGCATTCGTTTACGCCGGTAAAATGCTCGGGCAGAAATTAAAATCCTTCAAACCGAGAGTTTCTTCGTGCGGCATAGATTGCGGTTGCGGCGCAAAAGAGGAAAATAAAGCCGCGAAAATTGGATGAGTCAATTAAGCGGCTTTCAACATTTAACGACCGACGGCTCGCAAAACCGGTTCGGAGACTCTTTCGACTTCATAGATTTTTTCAAGAATTTGAGCTTCTTTAGTTGCGGCATCGGCAATTCGGAACACCCTTTCCGCTTCAGCGCAGGAAGCGGCAATCCGCGAAACAGTTTGTTGAGTGGCAGTTGCACTCGTCGCGCCGGTCGCGCCGGCACCGGCGGCGGCAGGTGTCGCGATAAAGGCACCGACCGCCGCCACGACGAGCAGTGCGGCAGTGACGCCGATCGCGATCTGCATATTTTTGCCCGCCCCTTCAATGCCGTCCTTCCATGTTGAATATTTATTCAGCGCGTAGAGATACCATAATCTGGCAATCATCATTTCGACCGTGGCTTTGGCGACATCTCGGTTTTTGATATGTCTTTTGACGGCGAGCAGCCGCCCGTAAGCATTATTCCAAATACCTGTATCGGGTTTGTCGCTGTTGAAAACCGCATTTGTGACGAATCCGGCAAAACTCTCGTTCGAGAGGTTAAGCTGAACCTGATGGTCGGTGCTGTAAAGTTCGTATAATTTGTAAAGTTTCTCCTGATTTTCAGCCAATTGTTTGAGGGCTTCATTTTCCGCGACCTTGTTTTCCAGATAGCTTTGAATTCTGTCTCTGGGAATTGTTTCCATTTCAAATTCGCCGGCTTTGCCGCGGCGGACGTAAAGTTCCAGAATTTCGGCGCGGACGACCGTGCCGGGAGCTAATTTTAAGATTCGCGCATCGGGATTTCCCGAAGTCGGTGTTTGCGCTAATTCGGCTCCCGCCGGAATTTCAACGCTGAATTTTCCGACATAGGATTCACCCGATTGCAAATCCGCGCCGTGGACGAGGCAATTTTGCCACTGCCGTTCGGCGAAAAACAGCTGACCTTGTGAATTGGCGGTTAAGCCATTATTCCGAATATTAAATAAAAGTTTTGATGCTTCTGAACCATGAAATAATTCGCGTGCCATAATAATCCTCCGTAAAATAAATGTCGTGGCTTTTCAGACCACGGGTGAAAATTAAAATCAAGAATTGCTCTTGCTTACTTTTCAGTAGGAACGGAGAATAAAAATCCTTTTGCTCTACAATCCTGAAAAAACACAAGAGTGATTTTCCGGATTTCTAGTTTCATATTTCGCTAAATACTTTTTAATTATTACTTTAGCACGCGTTTGTCGAAATATATTTTTGCTTCTTTTCTTACCAATGCGACTTCATCTTTGAGCATTTCACGAAGCAGAGAAGTTGATTCGTCGGTTTCGATTTTTCCTAATCCTTGCACAACTATCAACCGAACAAACGGCTCTTCGTCGTTTCGCATTTCAAATAACAGTTCGAGCGCTTTCGGGTGCCGACTTTCGAGTAAAGAACTTGCAACACGGAATCTGGTAAAATTTTTCGGTGAAGACATATTATTTTTCAACGCCTCAAAAGCAGAATCATCGTTATATTTTCTAAGCGAATAAAGCGACGTATGTTTTACAAAAGTTTGATCTCTGGAATTTCCTACTCTAAATTTTTCCAAAACTTGCAAGTGATATTTAATTTTTCTTTAATCCTCAATAGAAGAGAAAAGCCACACGGCATCAGTATTTATATTAAGTGTCTCTTCTCCGAGCGATTCAATGATCTGACCTAATTTTTCATCATCAGTCGGGATGATTGTAATTTTTGTGCTGGCTTTCGCCGAAAAAGAATTCCTGACCGTTGTTAATTTATTGGTCATCAAAATTTCTTGTTCAACAGTAATTGTAAAATTGCCGACACCAAAATAACGCTCTGAAGACGGCAGAAATATTTTTCTGATAAAATAACTTTCCTCTGACGAATTATCGTCGCAACCTGAAAGTGTGCTCGACTGAAAACTAGGTTGCGGTTGCCGAATAATTTTGCCGTTATCCTGAACAACTTTAATTTGATAACTCTGTCTTTGGATATTTTCAAAAAAATCGCTGACTCTCCGACATAAATTCTGGTCCGTAGGATTTTTTATCTCCAAAGTGATAAACGTCGGTTCGCCGAGCATTACGATCTCTTTATCCGGTTTTTGTTCAATTTGCAGTTGGTTCCCTTCTTTGGTCGTAAAAGTCTGCGCCGAACTTTGCGAAAAGCCGGGCATTGACGCGAGCAATATAAACAGAAACAGCCAAATTGATTTTCGCATCGTGAATTTTCTCCTTGGTGCCAAGATTTATAACACGGTTTCGCGTCGGCAACAAGAAAATTCCGGCGGGCGAAAATATTTTCTGACATCACATTCTTGACGCAAGGGCGCGGTTTGAAATACCTTAAAAGCAATTAAGAATTAAAAATTAAGAATTAAGAATTGTCGGAAAATATTTCCATTCTTAATTCTTAATTTTTAATTCTTAATTCAAACCAAATGGATAATCGAATACACAGGGAAGTCATCGGCGGGCATCTGCTGGTGATCGGGGGGGATAAGGAGAAGTATGACAAACGACAGAACCTGTAGAAGTGTCTTGGACTCGAGGTCGCGGATCGGACGGAAGG
>CADEFG010000724.1 GCA_902826505.1 uncultured Acidobacteriota bacterium | reverse complement strand
CAGGTTTTATTTATCGCATCGGATGTTCCGTCGTTCGGCTATAAGATTTTTGAAATCACGACCGAGGCGGGCAGAAATGTTTCGACTTTGAAAACGGACGAAAAACTCGAAGCGCAAAACAAAAATGTTCAGATCAAAATGCGTTCGAACGGAAACGTCGAAAGCATCAAAAACTTAACTACAAACCGCGAGATCGTCAACAATAACGGCGAATTGCCGTTTAACGAACTGTTGCGGGTCGAAGGTTCGGACGCGTCGCGCGTTGCCTATCCGTTTGCGCCGCAGATAACCGTCAAAAAAGGCGAGCAGATGACCGAGATTTGGGTTGAACGAGCGCGTTCGGTTTATCCTTTGACCGTTTTGACGATTTACGACGCGCTTGACCGCATCGAGATTCACAACGAACTCGACGCGGAAAAATTGCCGTTTGCGGGCGGCAACAACAACTGGCACGATTCCTATTATTTCGCGTTTCCGTTCAATATTTCTAAAGACAAACTTAAAGTAAAACGCGGCGGGCAGAAATGGTTCGATACTTTGCCCGACGATTATCTTCCGGGTGCGCGAACCGATGCTGTCACGACCCAGCATTTGATCGGTCTGACCGACGGAAATCAAAGCGCGCTGCTCGCGCATCGCCAATCGTTTCACTGGGTTTATCCGAGTTATGTCGATACGAAACTTCGACCGAAAGACGCGCCGAAAGGTTTTCCGGCGATGTTCACGGGGAAATTTCCGCTGCCCGAAGCGACGATTTATTCGCGAGCCGTGCGCCGCAGCAATCAAGCCGACACGCACGATCTCGGCGTCATCAATATGACGACGGTCGAGCCGGGACTCGCCGGAAATTACGTTTTCGATTACGCGGTCGCCTCGGACGGGAAATTTGACGAAGTTCGGGCTTGGACGTTGGGCGCCAATTTCAATCTTCCGCTTCGTGCCGAATATGTCGAAAATCCGCCATCGAGTTTGAGCGACAGCTTTTATGGCGTTAACCAGCCGAATGTCCAGATCGTTGATGTTAAAACGATTTCCGATTCGGTCGTCCGCGGCGAAGTCAGCGCAACGCCGCTCGACCCGCAGCTGAATAAGGTTTTCATCATTCGGCTTCAGGAATTCGCCGGGAAAGCGGCGACCGTTAACATCAATCTGCCCGTCAAAATAAAATCGGCGGCGGTTGTCAATTTAACGGAAAGCGTGGTTTTACAAAGCCTTTCGCAAATTTCACCGTTGACGGTCGAACTAAAACCCTTTGAAACGAAAACGATAAAGTTTGAGATTGAATAAAGAAAGTTGAAAACGTGATAAATCTTTGCGGCTTTGCGCCTTTGCGGGAAATTAAATTATTGGATATTAAATTACCGGGAGCAAAAAAGCTATTTTTTTCTTAATGCCCCAAAGCCGAAAAAAAAACCGTTATTTTTAGATTTAATTTTCTTTAACATTATAAAAATTATGAGTAACTTTAGGCGCAGAGATTTTCTAAAAACTACCGTTGCCGGGTTGACGGCAGGAACGATGCTCAATTCGGGTGTTTTTGCCAAAAACGAACTGATTCCCGATAGTTTCGAAAAAAGTGCGGCTTTGCCGGATATTCCGACGGTCGATTCGATGCGTTCGATCACGATGACGCACCGGTTCGGCGATCTTTTTAATCCGCCGGGACTGACGAATCAATGGGGCTGCGCACAGGCAGCGATCGATGCGGTCGCCGTTCGGAGCATCGCTTTTCCGCCATTTGCACAGGGCGAAATGAACGTTGCGCCGCTCGGTTCGGGCGGCGAGCTTTTGACCGGAATCCTGTTTGTTGACGGCGAATATTTTGCGGCGACGAAAACGCCGATCGAATTCGTCTGGCAGCCCGACCGGGTCGAAAGACGGACGGTTTATAATGGTTTGGAAATCACGAGCGTGACGATCGTCCCGTTCAAAACCATGGCGGTCGCCGTCAAATTCAACGTCAAAAACGTTTCCGGTCAGCGGCGCAAAACCGAGATCAAGCTCGCGATCAACGGCGGCGCGAGCAAATCCGTCAAACCGTGGAACGCAGCTTATTCACCGGGCGAATACGACAACAAACGAACCGTTGACAGCGCTCGAAACGCGGTTTTGTGCCAGGCGGTGCACAGCGAAGCCTTTGTTTTACAAGGCGCATCGCCAGCGCCAAAACAGATTTTACCGTCGTGGCTGATCTATGAATTCGATCTCGCGCCGAACGAAACGAAATCCGTGACCTTCGTCAATTCGCTCGGCGAAACCCAAAGCGCGGTCGAAAAGCAATATGATGCGCTCGTCAATAATTTCGACGCGGTGCAAAAACAAACGACAGATGAGTGGAACGCCGAAATGCGGGCGGCTTTTACACCGAACAACGGACGTTATTCGGGTTATTTGCCGACGCTTTCAACCGCGGACGATTCGGTCAAACAAATTTATCACACCGCCGTGCTGCACGCGCTTTATTTCAAACGGACGACGCCGCATTCGGTTTACGGCACGACCTATGTCACGCTTTTGCCGCGTTATTGGGAAACCGCGACGTTTCTTTGGGACATTTCTTTAAGCGCAATGCTTTTGGCGATGCTCGATCCGCAGGTTTTGAAAAGAATGATGGAAACCTGGATGACGGTTGACGTTCACCAGCATTTCGGGACTGAATTTCTGACCGGCGTCGGCATCGGACCGTGGTATTCGGTCAATGATTACGCGATGTCGCGGATGGCAAAAGAATATCTGCGCTGGACGGGCGACCGCGTCTGGCTCGATAAAACGGTCGGCGGGAAAACGGTTTTCGAGCATCTCGTCGGTTACGCCGAACATTGGCGCGTGCTTGATAAAAACAAACACGGTTTAGCCGATTACGGCGGCGTCGCCAATCT
>CADEFG010000723.1 GCA_902826505.1 uncultured Acidobacteriota bacterium | reverse complement strand
TCATCGACCTCAACGCCCGGAACGTCCATCGGCAACGGCAGATCCAAACCGCCTGTGACGATCGGAAATTCGTCGTCGTATTCGTCAACGACCTTCTGATTCATCGTCGGATCGTAATCGATCTTCACGTTGCGGTAATATTTCATACCCGTGCCAGCCGGAATAAGGCGTCCCATAATGACGTTTTCTTTAAGTCCGCGCAGGTAATCGATGCGTCCCGAAATCGCCGCTTCGGTCAGAACGCGGGTCGTTTCCTGGAAACTTGCCGCCGAAATGAACGAATCGGTCGAGAGGCTTGCCTTGGTGATACCGAGCAACAATGGCTCGGCACTCGCGGGCTGTCCATCTTCGTCACGCACCCGACGATTTTCATCTTCGTAACGGAAGCGGTCAACTTGTTCTTCGAGCAGGAAATCCGTGTCGCCGACATCTTTGATCTTGACCCAGCGAAGCATCTGACGAACGATCACTTCGATGTGTTTGTCGTTGATATTAACGCCTTGCAGACGATAAACTTCCTGAATTTCATTGACCAGATATTCCTGCAACGCTTCCATCCCGAGAACGCGCAAAATATCGTGCGGGTTGAGCGGTCCGTCCATCAGCGGTTCGCCCGCTTTGACGTGATCGCCTTCCTGCACGTTGATGTGCGTTCCGCGCGGAATGTCGTATTCGCGTTCGGTACCGTCGTCGCCGGTAATGATAAGTTTGCGCTTACCCTTGGCGATCGGACCAAACCGGACGCTGCCGTTGATTTCACTCATGACGGCGGTTTCGCCCGGACGACGCGCTTCAAAGAGTTCGACAACGCGCGGCAAACCGCCGACGATGTCTTTCGTCTTGGTCGTTTCACGCGGAATCTTCGCGATAATATCGCCCGCCTTAACTTCCTGGGCGTCTTCGACGTGAAGATTTCCGCGAATCGGCATTTGATAAGTTTTCAGAACTTTATTGCCGTCGCGAATTTCAAGACGCGGCTGATTTTTCTCGTCCGAATCTTTAACCACGAGGCGTTTCTGTCCCGAAACTTTATCAATTTCTTCTTCGACGGTTTTGCCTTCTTTGAGATCCTGATATTTAATCGTTCCCGAAACTTCGGTCAAAATCGCAAAAGTAAACGGATCCCAGGTCACCAAAATTTCATCTTCTTTGACCTTTTGTCCGTCCTCGACGTGAATCTGTGCGCCGTAAACGATTTGATACCGCGCGACTTCGCGTCCGCGTTCGTCAACCAGCGCGAGTTCCGACTGACGTTTCATCGAAATGATTTCGCCATTACGGTTTTTGATGACTTTCAGATCGATATATTTGACCGTTCCGTCCATCGCCGCCGCGTGCTTGGTTTCCTGTTCGAGCCGCGCCGTTCCGCCGACGTGGAAAGTTCTCATCGTCAACTGCGTTCCCGGTTCGCCGATCGATTGCGCGGCGATCACGCCGACCGCTTCGCCGATCTCGACCGTTCTGCCCATTGCCAGATTGCGCCCGTAACATTTGACGCAGATTCCGCGCCGCGCTTCGCAGGTCAGCGCCGAACGAATCCGAACTCTCTGCAAACCGGACAATTGGACTTGTCCCGCCAAATCTTCGTTGATTTCCTGATTGGCTTCGACGATGATCGTGCCGTCAACCGGATCGATAATGTCATCGAGTGCCGTACAGCCGACGATTCGATCCCGCAGCGATTCAACAACTTCACCGTTTCGAATGATCGCTTCCGACCAAACGCCGCGGACGGTTCCGCAATCTTGTTCGGCAACGATCACGTCCTGCGCGACGTCAACCAAACGGCGTGTCAGATAACCCGAGTCAGCGGTTTTGAGCGCCGTATCAGCTAAACCTTTACGCGCCCCGTGCGTCGAAATAAAGTATTGCAAAACGTCCAGACCTTCACGGAAGTTGGCGATGATCGGGTTTTCGATGATCTCGCCCGAAGGTTTCGCCATCAGCCCGCGCATCCCGGCAAGCTGCCGGATCTGAGCTTCCGAACCGCGCGCGCCCGAATCAGCCATCACGAGAATCGGGTTGAGCTCGTTGCGTTCTTTTTCGCGCACGTCCATCGCTTTGAACATTTCTTTGGCAACCCGATCGGTCACATCCGACCAAATTTTGGTCACCTTGTTCTCGCGCTCCATATTCGTCATCGTCGCATCTTCATACTGCTGCTGAAGTTTATCAACTTCTTTGCGCGCGCCTTCGATGATTTCGCCCTTGTTCGGCGGCGTCACCATATCGTCAATCCCGATCGACATTCCGGCTTTTGTCGCATAAAGAAATCCGAGCGTTTTCAGATCATCGAGAAGCTCGACGGTTTGATCGTGACCGAGCCGCAAGTAGCAGAAACTAACCAAGGATTGCAAACCTTTTTTCTTCAAAGTGCCGTTGACGAAAGGCAAGCCTTCGCGTTGCAGACGGTCGTTGAAAATAACGCGTCCGACGGTCGTATCGATAATCCGGTCAACCTCGCGAGCCGTCGCCCGCATGACATCTTGCGGACTGTGTTCCTGCGTCAGATCGACGAGTTCGCCGCGCAGACGAAGTTTGATTTTCGTCTGTGTTTCGACCGCTTTGGCGTCGAGCGCGAGAATCACGTCGTCGACCGAGCTGAAAACCTTATTTTCGCCCTTCATTCCGTCGCGTCCGAGCGTCAAATAATAACAACCCAGCACGATGTCCTGCGAAGGAACCGTGATCGGTTGTCCCGATGCGGGCGAAAGCAGGTTGTTCGACGCGAGCATCAAAACGCTCGCTTCGATCTGCGCTTCAGCCGAGAGCGGAATGTGAACCGCCATCTGGTCGCCGTCAAAGTCGGCGTTAAATGCCGTGCAGACGAGCGGGTGCAGCTGGATCGCCTTGCCCTCGATCAGCACCGGCTCGAAGGCCTGG
>CADEFG010000722.1 GCA_902826505.1 uncultured Acidobacteriota bacterium | reverse complement strand
TTATCATTGGTGGATGAGTCAATAAACTCCCTCTGGTTTTAGTGCATCTTGGTATAAGTAAGGAGGATGTATAAAAGAATATGTCCAAACCAATAACTTTAGAGAATCACTTAACGAATCAGCAATTACGGCGCAAATATTTGAGTTGCAGGCATCCGCAGGAGAAACTTCGCTGGCAGGCTTTGATGTTGATTGCCGAAGGCGGAGTCGCCGGTCAAGTCGCCGAAAAGTTAGGACGTTCAAGTGCGTGGATGACGAAAACCGCGCGTCGTTACAATGAAGGTGGCGCAGCGGCAGTCAGGAACAAATCTAAAAACGGCGGTTCGAAGACTTTGACTGCGGAGCAAATAAAAGAATTGGAAGCCTTGATCGAAAGCGGCAAAACCGAGTCGGAAGGTTTGTGGAGTGCAACGCAAATCAAAGGCTGGGTGAAGGAGCGAACCGGGAAAGAGATTCATAAAACAACCGCCTGGCGGATGTTTGCCAAACTGGAGTTTTCGCGCCAAGTTCCGCGACCGACACATCAAGCGAAGGCAAGTGAGTCGGAGCAAGCGGAGTTCAAAAAAAGTTAGCCGCGAAGGTTGAACAAATAAAACGCTTGAATCCTCAAGCGGAAGTTCAGTTATGGAGTGAGGATGAAGCGCGCTATGGATTGCCGCCGATCATTCGGCGGCGGTGGGCGAAAGTCGGTCAGTGACCGCTTGCCGAAATTAATCCTCGTTATGAATGGACGTGGAGTTAGGGGGCGGTCGAGATGGCAACCGGCGAGAGTTTCTTTTTAATTTTGCCGAATTTACAAGCCACTTCAGTCGAGATATTTTTAGGCGAATTTGCTAAAGCGCAAGGAGTTTCCAAAGAATAGATCGTAATCTTGCTGTGGGATGGAGCGCCGGCGCATCGGGCACAGTTAAAAGTTCCGGAAGGACTTGAATCAGTGAGGCTGCCGCCTTCTACACCAGAGTTGAATCCGTGCGAACGATTATGGTCACCGATAAAAGAAGCGGTCGCCAATCGCGTCTTTGAAAAAGTTGAGGAGATGGAAGATGTCTTAAGCGATAAAATCAGAGTTTTGTCGCAGGAGAAAGAATATCTTTCAGGTCTGACCAATTTTCACTGGCGACCCTCTCCATAAGCTTATCTATTTGCGCAACTCGGTATTACTTCACGCTCTGTTTTTCCCGATCGTATCTATCCACCCTTTAACGTTTTGTCGCTTATTTTATCCTCAATAATTTAAACCATGCCGACATCGCTTGAAGATGATCGACATGATCCGGTGCGGTGTTTCCGGCATAACCGCGAATACGAAAACCTCTTGTATTTACTACGCTTAGCTGCTGCATTCCAATTAGTTCGGTTCGCAATTCAGGTTTGCGTTTTACGCCAAGCGTATTCAGCAAATAATTCACACATTCCGTCGTACTGGCATAAGTGCCGGGGAAAATTTCAGAATGGGTGATAACAAAAGATTTTTTTCCATCTGCGGCTTCGCGGGCAAATTTGGCAAAAGAATCGAGATCGGCGGGATTGATCGTTCCGCCATCTGCCAGAAGTTTTCCTTCGGGCGAATAACTGGCGTGAATTCCGTCCAGTAATAAAACATTTTTTACTTGGCTAAAATTTTTCTCCTGGCGAAGAATTGCCCGCACCGCACCGTAACCTGCCGAAAATCCAATCAAAGTAATCGAAGACCAGCCTTTTTTTAGTTCCAAAATCTTGCCTGCTTCATCAAGCAAGGATTGAAATAGTTCTGCTTGACCAAACGGATTGCCATAAGCGCGCGAGCCAACTCCCAAATTGACGGTAATCAGTGCCGCTTGCGGAAGATTTTGAGCGATTTGATATTGAACGAGCCAGGGAACTCCGTGAAAATGAATGACCAGCGGAACAGCTTTTTGGGTTTTTACTTTCGGGCTAACGAACAGAACTGCTTCTTTGAGGCTTGATAATTCGATTCTCCGACCCGGCGTTTCGACCTGCGTAATTCGTGGATGAGGTCGCGCGGTCTCAGTCTTCGGCGAAGGGTTTTGCGTTGTTTGTTGAGCTAATGACGGAAAGACCATCACGATCAGCAGAAAAACTATGTGCCGGAGCGCCTTGCGATCAAGGATTTTATAAAGTTGGTAAATTGTTTCGGTTTCTAATTTCATCCGATTATTTGATGATCCGACAGTTTAGTTTTTACCAAACAAATACGTGAAAAATGGCGTTCGATCCGATCTCACAAAGCACCTCGATCTTTCCGTTTCTTTCCATTTCAGTCAGCAGCCCGGCGATAAAATTCAGTTCTTCAGTGGTCATATTAATAAATGTCAATTCAAAAGCCAAGCCCGACCAATTCCGGTCGAATCGGCACGCCTTTGAGGTTTTACCCGACCAATTTCCTGTGAGCTTCAAGCGCTTTATTTGATGACTTTATCTAATAAACTGACGTTCTAATCCGCCTCGCGATGGCGAGAATTTTGCGTTTCCTTCGTTCTTAACTTTCCCTTTACGATGCTCCCGACAATTTTCCCGAAACTCCGCCCGAATCGCTCATCGCCGAGATATTTCCGAACAACAGAAAACCAATAACATCGGGAAAAGTATTTATCAATAAAAATTCTCGCCCTGTTCGGCAAAGACTGAATTAGCGTTGTTTAACTTGCCGAAGATTCGAAACTAGACTTCAAAGTGGCGATCCAATTTCTAAACGAAGGGTTTGTTAACAATGTTGAAAGATCAAACCATTTCCGACTTGAAACCAAAGCCGCTTCGGCGCTCAATCATCCGATTATTTTTATAATATATTGACATTTTTTCCTGAAAATATAATAGTTACACAATCAAAGAATAAAAGGAGGTTCTTTTTAATGTTCCCGAATAATAACGATTTTGAATCCAAATTTAC
>CADEFG010000721.1 GCA_902826505.1 uncultured Acidobacteriota bacterium | reverse complement strand
GATGCGCGGCTGGTCCTACGGGGGTCTGGGTCACCACCCGCCTAACGGCGAGGTCAATCAGGGCAAATGTTAGCTTGGCTCTTTGCGGATTCGGCAGGATTTTATGCTCGGCACGGGAATGATTCCGGTTTATGCCCAAACGGACGAAAACGGTTTTTGCGCGTTCGGCGATTCGCCCGAATTGTCTTATCTGGCGAGCGATGAAAAAGATTCGGCGGAAATGTCGCTGGCGCGGATTCGCCAGCTTTCCGCGCACGAAGTCGGGCATACTCTGGGGTTTGCGCATAATTTTGCGGCAAGTTCTTACAATCGCGGGTCGGTGATGGATTATCCGGCGCCGATGGTTGAGATCAAAAATGGCAGGCTCGACTTGTCGAACGCTTATGCGGTCGGGATCGGCGCGTTCGATAAATATTCGGTGAAATTTGCTTATACGCAATTCCCGGCAGAGTCGAATGAAACGGCAGAACTCGAAAAGATAATTATTAAAGGCGTGGCGGACGGAATGCTTTATATTTCGGACAACGACGGGCGCGGGCTTGACACGGCGCATCCATTGGCGAGCATTTGGGATAACGGAACCGATATGATCGCGACCTTGCGCCACGAAATGCTGGTTCGCCGGATCGGGCTTTCGCAGTTCGGCTTAAACAGCATTCCGAAAGGCACGCCGCTTTCCGAGCTCGAAGCGAAACTGATTCCGCTTTATCTGCATCATCGTTACCAGCTCGTTTCCGCGCTCAAATCGGTCGGCGGGCTTTATTTTACTTACGCCGTAAAAACCGATGGCGGAATTTCGCCGAATCGTTACCGCGAAATCGTCGCGCCGGAACGCCAGCGCGAGGCTTTGAACGCGATCCTCGAGACGATCAAACCCGAGGAATTGGCGTTGCCCGAAAATATTCTCAAACTTTTACCGCCGCGTGCCGACGGGTTTGACAACGGAACGGGCGAATATTTCCAAAAACGTACCGAACCGGTTTTCGATTCGATCGGCGCGGCGATGATCGCCGCAGACCTCGCGATGACGGGTTTATTAGAACCGAGCCGCGCGGCGCGGATGAACGAATTTAACGCGCAGGACAAAAAATACCCGCATTTTCGGGAAACGGTTGAGACGCTCGTTTTAAGAATCTGGAAGCTGCCGAAACCAGTAAATAATTATCACGCCGCGATTTTGAGCGCCGAACAGAATTTGCTCGCGCAGCGTTTGATGGATCTGACTGCCAATCCGGAAGCCGCGATCGAAGTTCGCGCCGTCTCGAACGAAGCGCTCTTTCAAATCAACGAAACGCTCAAAATCGAACTGAAAACAAAGCCTGACGCCAACAAACGCCTGATCCAGCAAGACATCGAAAGATTTTTGACGCGTCCCGACGCGCCGCGCCAGCGAACGACTGTTTTGCCGATTCCGCCGGGCGAGCCGATCGGTAATTAGGAAAAGCAAAATATTTTAAAATAAAGTTCTTTGATGAATAAAAAAAAGTTGCGGATCTTTTGGAAAAGGCTATAATCTAACCGAAATTAGCAACAAAATTAGAGTTTCTATGCATAAATTGTACCTTACAATAATTCTTTCGATTGCTTGTTCAATGGTTCACGGACAAGTTCAAACTTTAGAAAAAGAGTCGAGCAAACAAGCGTATTACTCTGAATCAACACCGTATCAACCGCGAAAATTCAACCCAGTTCTTGGCAAAGCAAAAAAGGAAAAAAAATCAAAAAAAGAGTCGGACGAAAACAATCAAACCCAGTCCGCAGTGAAATTTTCCGCCGGTGATGTCTTTAAAAAAACCGTCAAAATCCCGGTTTTTGTCTACGACGAAAAGGGAAACCCCGTCACGGATTTACAAACCTCGGATTTTAAAATCTTAATTGACGAAACGGAACGTGAAATTCAAGCTTTTGACACTGTTCGGAAACCACGCAATCTGTTACTGATCCTGGACACCAGCCCGTCGACCGCGTTTGATAAAAAAGGCATCCGGAATTTTGCTGCAAAACTGATCGAAGCCCTCAAGCCCGACGATAAACTTCAGATTATCGAATTCAGTAACCGCGTCACCGTCTTAAATGACGAACCGACCGGCGATCAGAAAATTCTAAAAAAAGCGGTCAAGAAAATTGAAACGGGCGAGGGAACTTCGCTTTATGAAGCGATCGAAAGGATTTTTCAAAAATCGATAGATCCGGCAAATGAACCGACCACGGTGATCCTTTTGACTGACGGCGTTGATACGACCTCGCTCAGAGCCGATTACATTTCATCGCTGGTCGAAGCCGAAAAAAGCGACAAACCGATCTTTCCATTTTATTTTGACACTTCTGGTTATTTTCAAAAAAATAATCCCCGGTTTCCAATCTCGGTGGGCGGGCTAAATAGCCGCAGACAAATCGGTTTATCCAAACTAGAATACGATTTGGGCAGAATGTATTTACAAGACATTGCCGCGCTTTCCGGCGGTCGAGCATTCGGCGTCAAGAATCTTGAGGAAATCAAAACACCCGAGGTCGAAGAGATTCTGACATTTCTTCAACCGCAATATTATATCTCGATAAACCCGGCGGAAACCGGAAAAATCTTTCAGCGGAAACAAATAAAAGTCCGGATCAACCGCCCGAATTTGATCGTTCAGGCGCGCGGCAGTTATATCGTCGGTGAAAACCGTTAAACAAGCGAAAAAAAAACAAATTGTGGGAATTTTCAGATGATTCGCAATGTTTTAAAGCAGTTTTTTATGCTGTGACAGATAAGATCAGGCGGTTTTTTTTGAAATGATCCGAGCGCCAAAAAAATCGCTATTATTTTAAAAAAAAGTTGTGCTATAATGCACCGAGCAAGTTACAACCGATTTTCTATCAAATAATTGAGGATATTTTGTAATATCTTTT
>CADEFG010000720.1 GCA_902826505.1 uncultured Acidobacteriota bacterium | reverse complement strand
GCAGTACATCACGCCGCACGAATATGTCTGGTGTCAGGCGAACCCGACGCAGTGCAATATGTACAACAATGTCTCGTATCGAAGATATACGGTCAACGGCACGAACAGTCCGTTCAGCTTTTCGCCGGCGGCATCAACAGTCAGAGCCAAGACCGCGATCTCGGCATGGACGGGAGCTACTTTTGTTGAAATACAACCGGCTCCCGGAATCGACGGCGTTGGCACGGTTGCGTACAAAGTCACGAATCCGTCACCCGGAGTCTGGCATTACGAATATGCGATCTATAACCAGAATCTTGATCGGGCGATCCAATCTTTCGGCGTCCCGGTCGGTGCCGGAGTGACATTGAGCAATGTTGGATTCCACGCGCCGCCGCAGCATCCCGGCTCAACATTCGACGGAACGACCGGCAACGCCGGATTCAGCGCCGCTGCCTGGGCGCAGTCGCAAGCCGGCGGGGCGATGACCTGGAGTTCGGAAACTTTTGCCCAAAACCCGAATGCGAATGCGATCCGCTGGGGCACCTTGTATAACTTCCGGTTCGATTCAAATCGTCCGCCGCAAACGACGAACGCCACGCTCGGTTTCTTTAAGACCGGTGCGCCGATCACCGTTCAAGTGATGGGTCCGAGCGCCCCGGTCGCGAACAACGTCTCGATCTCCGGTCGCGTCACGACACCAAACGGTCAAGGCGTCGCGGGTGCACGCGTGACGATCACCGACGCCGGTAATAATGTCCGCACGGCAATTACAAGTTCATTCGGTAATTACCACTTTGACAACGTCACGACAGGCACCTACACGATCGGAGCGTCCGCAAAACGCTATACTTTCGCATCGCGCTCGTTGCCGGTCAATGATAATCTGACGGACGTCAATTTCCTGGCTCAACAAAACCCTTAAGTTGATTCAGCCAAACTTATAGTCGCAAAAAGGCGGTCTTCGGACCGCCTTTTTTGATGATCGAAAATCGAATGATTGTTTTTTTGATCAAGCTGTTCCGGGATTTTCCCGCACGATTGCCGATTACCGATTACCGATTGCCGATTAATGAAAACCTCGCATTAAGACGGCATCATGGAGCCATTCGCCCTGCACGACGGCAAAGGTTTTGCCGTCGTGGGAGATCGCCAAAGCGAAACCGCTGGTTTCTTTTTCGCCGAGGTCAACGATTTGGTGCGGCGCTTCTTCCTCGATCGACTGCATCCACAAAATATTGCTTTTGATTTCACGATTAGCCGCAAGATAAACCAGATTTTTTTTGTCCGGCATCCAGGCAATATCGAGCGGAATTGCTTTTTTATCGGCAAAATAAAATGTTTTGACGGTTTTGCCGTCGGCAAGCGAGGCGATCGTGATAACCCTTTCGTCGCCCTGCCGGTCGGAAAAAGCGACCAGTAAAGCGTCGGGCGAAACGGCGAAACGATTTTTTGCCTGATCCATGACGACTTGTTCCTCGCCGCTTTTCAGCGAAACACGCCAGAGCGTCCGTTTGACGCCGTGATGATAATAAACCCACTCGCCGTCGGGCGAAACGGAGAGCGGAAACCCGCCTTCGACTTTTGTCAGTTGCGTTTGGTTAGTGCCATCGGCATTCATCCGCCAAATCTGCGCCGCGCCTGTCCGGTTTGAAAAGAAAAAGACCGAATTGCCGTCGGGCGCAACGATCGGCAGGGATTCGTCCGACGACTGGTTGGTTAATTGCCGCTGGTTGCTGCCGTCCGGATTGACGCTCCAAATTTCGTCGTTGCCCGTCATCAATGACGAAAAATAAATCCGCCCGTCGGGCGCGAAACCCGCCGAAAATGCGTCGGTCAAAGTCCGGCTGACCGATGTATTTTCGAAACTGAAAAGCCGGAGATGGAAGTTTAGTTTGATTTGCGTCGAAACGATTTTGCTTGCCTGTTTGTCCAAACTCAAAACCGAGTAGGATTCCGAATCTTTGGTCAGCGGCACGACTTCGCCGCCGCGGGCGGAAACCTGCCAGATGCGAAAATTGCGGTTCGGAACCCTGGATGCCGTCAGCAGCAAACCGCTTTTGTCGGGAAGCCACGCCAAACCTTTGATATTAAAAAATTTCTCTTTGGTCAATTCGCGCTCCGTGCCGCTTTCGAGATCGATTTCCGTTAAACCGAATTCGTTTGCCGAGTTTTGCGATTGTCCGGCGGCGAAGGCGATCGATTTTCCGTCGGGCGCGATCTGGTTGTCGGAGATGCGCAGCGGGCGCGGGCGCACAGCAAGTTTTCGTTCATTTTTGCCGTCGGCGGCATCGGCGATCCATAACGAACAATACTCGTCGTCGCGATAGTAACAGCGAACAAACGAAATGTGCGCGCCGTCCGGCGAAAGGCTAAACCAGCCTTCGGTCTCGGTGAGAATTTTTTGCGGAACGCCGCCGAAAACCGAAACGCGGTAAATGCCCGATTGGTCATTTATCTGATGCGAACGACGCGTGAAATAGAGTTGTTTTCCGTCGGGCGAAAATTTAAGACCGTAATAAAAGTTATCGGACGGCGGCACGATCTCGACGTTGCTTCCGTCTTCGAGCTGTCTGAGCCAGATGCTTTGCTTTTCACCGCTCGCGCCGATCGTATAAACCACATTTTTGCCGTCCGGCGAAACCGCTGCGTTAAAAACCTTGCCGGTTGTCGAGAGCTTTTCGGAAGCAAACGGCGCGGCTAAAATCGGCGCGTTCGGTTCCAAACTTTTGTTCCGCACATACCACGAACCGATCACCACGGCAACGACCAGCAAAATGATCGAAGTGATCAGGATCGACATGAAATAAACCTTGATTTTCGGCAAAGCCGGCGACGCTTCGGCGAGCGGGACTTCGGATGATCGGGCGGCGGGCGGCGCGGCGCTCACGTTTGTCGATTGATTTTCGACGGAAATT
>CADEFG010000719.1 GCA_902826505.1 uncultured Acidobacteriota bacterium | reverse complement strand
TCGAAAGGCTGTCGAAATTCGATCATGGTCACCTTGGGCACGGGCGTCGGCGGCGGAATCATTATCAACGAAACGGTTTTGCGCGGGATCGACGGGACGGCGGGCGAGATCGGACATATTTGCGTCGAGCCGTTCGGTGCGCCGTGCGGCTGCGGGGCGCGTGGTTGTGTCGAGCAATATTCTTCGGCAACGGCGATCGTCCGTTTGACGCGTGAAATGGAACCGCAGTATCCGAAATCCGTTTTGCAGAATAAATTCCGGATGACTTCCGCCGATGTTTACGAAGCCGGAAAAAACGGCGACGAGCTCGCGCTCGAAGTTTTCCGCCAGATGGGATTTTATCTCGGAATTTCGCTCGTCGATCTGATAAATATTCTGAATCCCGAAGTGATCGTGATCGGCGGCGGCGCGGCGGCGGGTTGGGATCTGTTTATTCATCACGTCGAAGATCAGATTCGCTCGCGCGCGTTTCTCGAACCGGGAATGCGCGCCAAGCTTGTGCGCGCCGTTCTGGGCGATGACGCGGGCATTTTGGGCGCGGCGCGAATCGCTTTTGAATAAGTTTCAAGTTCCAATTTCCAAGTTTTAATTTCCAATTTCCAATTTCCAATTTCCAAATTTCGAATCTCAGGTTCAAATTTTTCAAACAGACTTTAATTTGCAATTTTAAAAATTAACCTTACAATTTAAGCCGAAGGATCGAACTTGCGAACCGGAACTTGGGATTTGGAATTTGGGACTAAAAATTATGGACGTTTATCACAGAGTTTTAGTAAAACTTTATGAAGTAACCGGCGGAAAAGAGTCGGAAACCGTTGATTTGAAGGAATTAGTCAAAAAAGAAGGCTTTTTGGGAAGTTACCCGCAAATTTTTGAACATCTGAACCGCCAGAGCTGGATCGTTGAAACGCCGCGTCCCGGTTCCGTAAAAATTTCGCACTGGGGCATCAAGGAAGCAAAAAATTCACAAACCTCCGGCGGCAATGAAACGCAGTCCGCCCGCCGGGAAGTCAACCGGATGATCTCCGAAGCCCGCGAGCTGATCAAGTATTTTGAAGAACTTGCCAACGAACCAACCCCGGAAAATATTGTCCGAGCCGAAAAAAAACTGGGCGAAATAAATTCAGCCATCCAAAATTTAAAGACGAGCGTCCAATAGTTTCGCTTGCCAAGAACTTTCGTTTTCGTGTATGATATTCGTTTCCTGCGGTGCGTGGGGACGTATCAGGTGGGTTTCGCGCCCACTTTTTATTTTGCGTGAAAGTGTTATGAGCAAGCATCCGATTGATGAGCGAATTCGTAAAATCGCCGAAAATGCGGCGGAAAAAAACGGTTTGGAACTCGTTCACGTCGAAGCGGTCGGTTTTGGCAAAAACAAAACGATCCGCATTTTTATTGATAAACCGGAAGGAATTACGCACGCCGATTGCTCGGCGGTGAGCGCTGAGATGAGCGAACGGCTCGACGCGCTGGATTTGATCGAATCGGCGTATTTGTTGGAAGTTTCCTCTCCGGGACTCGAACGCGAACTTTATAGTTTGCAGGATTTTGAAAGGTTTGCCGGAAATTTGGCGCGTGTCAAAACCGCCGCGCCGATTGACGGACAGAAAAATTTTCGCGGGAAGATTACAAAAGTCGAAGGCGCAGAAATTTTCTTTGACGACCGAACCAGCGGGGAAGTTAGTTTTCCTTACAGTGCAGTTGCCAAAGCGAATTTGGAAATTGATATAGACGCAGAGTTAAAGAGAAAGAATTAGTCGAGAGTCGAGAGTCAAGAGTCGAGAGAAATAACAAATCTCGCCACTCGCCACTCGCCACTCGCTACTCAAAAAAGTATGACATCAACCATTGGACAAAGCATTGACGCATTGTGCACCGAACACGGGCTCGACCGTGAAATGATTATTGAGGCGATGAAGGATGCCGTCAAAGCGGCAGCGCGCAAACAATTTAAGAGTTACGATAAAACCGGCGAAGGTATCGAGGTCGAATGGAATAACGAAGAAGGACTTGTCGAAATTTCGGCGCAAAAAACCGTTGTTCAGGAAGTCGAAAATTCTTCGGTCGAGCTTTCGCTCGATGAAGCCGTCGAGCTGACCGGCGATGACGAGATCGAACTCGGCGATGTGCTGCTGATCCCTTTGCCGACCGAAGAGCTCGGACGAATTGCCGCGCAAACCGCCAAACAAATTCTGGTGCAGAAAGTGCGCGAAGCCGTCCGCGAAAAGGTTTACGAGGAATATATCGACCGCAAGGGCGAACTCATAAACGGCACGGTCAAACGCTTTGAGCGCGGCGACATGATCATCGATCTCGGTAATAATCTCGAAGCGATCACGCCGAAACGCGAACAGGTCAGAAGCGAAAATTGGGGACAGGGCGAACGGATCCGCGTCGTCATCGTCGATGTCTCAAAAGATTTGAAAGGACAGCAGATCGTCGTTTCGCGAACGAGCGCCGAACTGCTCAAACGGCTTTTTGAAATGGAAGTGCCCGAAATTTACGACGATACGGTGGTCATCAAATCAGCCGTTCGCGAACCGGGCGACCGCGCGAAGATCGCCGTCGCGTCGAACGAAAAGGATGTTGATCCGGTCGGCGCGTGTGTCGGGATGAAAGGATCGCGCGTGCAGTCGATCATCAAGGAGCTGCGCGGCGAAAAGATCGACATTATCGAATGGTCGGAAGAGCCGTCGGTTTTCGCGGCGAACGCGCTTTCACCGGCGAAGGTCAGTCAGGTGCGGATCGTTGACATCAACCGCCGCGTGATGGAAGTCATCGTCACCGAAGATCAATTGAGTTTGGCGATCGGTAAAAAAGGACAAAACGTGCGGCTCGCGACACGGCTCGTCGGTTGGGACATCAATATCATCAGCGAAGATGTGATCAAGAAAGAAA
>CADEFG010000718.1 GCA_902826505.1 uncultured Acidobacteriota bacterium | reverse complement strand
GTCTTTCCAATGCCGATTCGACGTGCCGGAAACCAAATTTACTGGAATTGTTTTTGGTGCGTCCGCCGCTCGACGAAAACGGCGGATTCATTACCACGCAGTCCGGCGCATATTCGTGAGGAAGAAAATCGTTAATAAATTCTGCATTAAAAGAGGTCGGCGCAAATCCGATTTGCTCAAGCAAAAAACGCCTCCGCGAATCAATCTCGTTGGTGTGCGTTTTTATTCCGTTGTCGCTCGTCCAGACAGCTAAATTGCCCGTCCCGGCAGATGGCTCAAGCACGTCTTCACGTCCATTTAAGCTCAATAAATAAGCCAATAAATAAGCGATTGTGGGCGGAGTAGAAAACTGCTGAAATTTGATTTGTTCTTGACTTCGCCACGTTTGTGTTGGCAGTCGCAAAGTAAGCGGTTTTAGAAAATCTCTCACCATAAGCATTGGATTTTTTTCGGCAAGCAAACCTTGAGCGTATTTTACATTTATTAATAAGTTCAGCGCGGTTTCGGCTATTTCGTGGCAAAGATGTGGATTTGTTTCGTTACTAAAAATATCAAAATTTTCACAAATTTTTAGCAATTCTCTATTATTTATTTTCACTTTCCTTTTATCTATTTTTTCGATGATTTCATTAATTACTTCTCTCAATAATTGTTTTTGCATTTCTTCTAATTTCAATTCAACTTTTTATTCCTAATTCACATATTTATCAACCGCTCTTTTTGTAATTTTTGTAAAATATGTAACTTTAGTAATAAATGTAGTTTTAGTTTTAGTTGTTAATTAAATGGTAGTTTTTGTAAATAATGTAAAGATTGTAACTAATGTCTTGACACTAACTTTAGTCTATTATAAAACTGATAGTGTAGGAATTCAGAATTTAGTAATCAAACCGATAAAAATAAGTTAGGATAAAGTAAATGCCGAAAGAAAATAAAGCTGAAGGGAAAATTGTAACTTTTGTAAATCAAAAGGGAGGAGTTGGAAAATCAACTTTAACTACAAATATAGCCGCTATTTTAAGCGAGAAATATAAAGTATTGCTCCTTGATACCGACAATCAGGGAAGTAGTGAAGATTGGGGAATCGCACGAATAAACAAACTTGAATCCGCCAACAAATTAAGAGTTTTCAGCAAACATTACCGGGGCATCAAAAAAGCAACGGAAGTTTCAATGGATTTGGCAGAAATTGCCGCTTCATACGATATTGTAATCGTGGATACACCCGGAAGAAATGAATTGGTTTCGCTCGGAGTAATTGCCGCCGCGAATCTGGTAATAATTCCATTGACTCCCGGTAATTTTTCATTTTGGAGTTCTGAAATTACCAGAGAATTGATCCAAAAAGTAGCCGCTGCCCGTCCTGATGATTTTGCCGCCAGACTACTTCTGAATATGCGCGACAAACGCAAAAAAATCAGTAAAGAAGCAGAATTATTACTACGGGAACTTGAAATTCCGGTGATGAAAACTTCCACCGGACACCGCAATATTTTCGAGTCTAGTTCAGAAGGTTTATCGGTTTTGGAAATTACTGCCAAAACTGAATCCGACAAAGAAGCACAACGCGAGATTTCGGAGCTAATTAGTGAAATGGAAGAGATTTTAGGCTTCAAGTCAATGACAAAAGATGCCAAATCAAATACTGATAAAAAGCAAAAAAAAGCAACAGTTTAAAACGAATAATTGTGGAGGTGCAAGAAAATTATGGGATTAACGACGCGACCGAGCAAAAATATTGATTTAACAAAAATAGATGAAATCCAAAGTGAATTTTTCGATAACAATTTAAGTGATGAAAAAGAAAATTCAAAACTTGAAGATTCTCCTAAATCTAAAGACAAGAACACTTCGATTGAAAATTCTGGTGATGAATCCAATCTGAAATCTGCAAATCAGCCTCAGAAAAGCAACTCGTCAAAAATAAAAACCGGCAACACCAAAAAAGAAATTAAAAAGGATTTGCCGAAAGTAACAGAATCTGGAGTGGGAAGTTTAAAAATCGCGGATTTATTGGCAACCGAGAAAACGCACGGAGTTCGTCATTCCAGCCGACCCTACACCGTGCCGCGCAGTTTGACAATTGATTTAACCCGACTCAAATCAAAATTTAGAAGCCGGAGTCTGCAATATACTCAAAATGAATTGATGGATAAAATGTTGGGCGAATCGCTTGAGATAATATCGGCAGACAATTTTCTCGAACTGCGGGAAAAGGCTCTTGATTTTGTCAAATCTCCAGACCAATGCTCACGCCGTTCGGTAACTTTGACGGAAGAAACGGTATCCGAAATGAATGAATTAAAGGCTGATTTAGCCTTAAAATATAATCGGCGTTTTTCGGCTGACGAAATTTTCATTACTCTTCTAGCCGTAGCTTTTTTACCACTTTATGAAAATGATTTGTTGTAACAAAAAATCGCGGAATTTAATTTCAAAATTAAACAAACAAGTTAGAAATCTCACCAAAACGGATTTTGATGCAAACTATCATACTCATTGAAAACCCGAGCTACTTCAATTTGGCAAGAGGAACTTAAAGTTTTGAACCATTGAGCCGGAGTTATCGGACAAATAGGCGAATTTTGAAGTAGCGCATCATCTATACCTTTGAGGCTTTTGTGCCAATTCAAGACATTCAAATCGAAATGATACTTGTATCTCAAACTATCAACCAATCTGGAAACAATCAATTTCGTAAAGGCACGCGCTACATGGCGGTTGACGGCGTAATCGCTGTCAAAACCCAAAATTACAGGGCAATTTCGGGTTGACGAGATTATTTGTTCGTGCGAGCAATTTACACCGCCGGCCGCAATCACATTTAAATCCGGCTTGAAGATTTTGACGGTTTCGGCTTTGAGTGCGCCTTCAGTAATCAAAATCGGTTTGCCTTGAAGTGG
>CADEFG010000717.1 GCA_902826505.1 uncultured Acidobacteriota bacterium | reverse complement strand
TCGAAGGCGAAGTCGAATAGATCGTGTTGAAAAAAACCAACCGGGCATTGAGATTTTCACGCGGGGCGACTTCGATAAATTCTTTCCCGAGGCTCGCGTTGCTGATGACGACGATTTTGTTCTGAAACGTGCGGATCTTGACGCCGCGCCACGAAACGCTTTCGACGACGCCGGTCCAGCTGTTTTTTTGCAGATTGATGACGTCGCCGACCTGAAAAGGCTGGTCGGCTTGGAGCGCGATTCCGGCGAAAAGGTTTCCCAAAGTATCTTGTAAGGCAAGACCGACGACGATACCGAGAATCGTCGAACCGGTAAAGAGCGGCGCGAGCTGGACGGTTGGATATTGCGATTGAAAGATAATAAAAAACGCGACGATACAAAGAATGACCGATAAAATGGTTTTGATCAGCGAGGTGATCTCGGTTTGCGTCGTGTTGCGGAGCGCAAATTGAAATATCAGGAAATTTACGAAACGAACAAAAATAATGACGATCGCCATTCCCAAAATGATTTTGATGATGTGAATCAGGTTAAAAATCAAATGGATGACCGTTTCGCTGACCTGCGAAGCCATCGAACCGTCGATATTGACGATTTTCCCTTCGGCGGTAAAAGTCAGATTGAAATAATCCATCAAATAATGCTGAATGGTGTTCTCGCCCGGAATGATAATCAGTATGAGAGTGATTATCGAAGTCGAGAGAAGAAAAAATACGGATCGTTTTCGTAGTTCGTTTGCAAACATAATTGGTTGTAGGCTTACAACATATCAACAAACGTTTTTCCAATCAACATCAGCGACAGGCTCGAAACCATTATTGTGATAAACCAAGCGAAAACCTTAAAGATCAGGCTGTTCGCATACTCGCCCATGATCTCGCGGTTGCTCGACAGCGAAACGATCGCAATGAGTAAAACGGGCAGTAAAATGCCGTTGATCGATTGAGTGACAAGGAGCAGTTTGATTTGCGGAATGTTCGGGATCAGCGCGACGATCATCCCGAGAACGATCAGCGCGGTAAAAATTCCGAGAAAGATCGGCGCTTCGCGAAACGAGCGCGAAAGCCCTTTTTCAAAACCGAGCGCTTCGCTCAAGCTGTAAGCGGTGGCGAGCGGCAAAACGCCCATCGCGAGCATCGAAGCGCCGAACAGCCCGACGGCGAAAAGATATTTTGCGTAATTTCCGGCAAACGGGGCGAGCGACGAAGCGGCGGTCGCCGCCGAATCGAGTTCGGTTATACCGTATTTATGAAGCGTCGCGGCAGTCGCGATGACAATAAAAGCTGCGATCAGACAGGCGAAAACCGTTCCGACGATCGCGTCGGTGCGGGCAAGCGGCAAATCTTCGATGTCCATTCCTTTTTCGACGACCGAAGACTGGACGAAAACCTGCATAAACGGCGTGATCGTCGTGCCGATCAAAGCGGTCATCGTAAAAAGATAACCGGTGTCGAAATGAAAGCTCGGACGGACGAATTCACCGGCGACTTCCGACCAATCGGGTTTCGCGAGGATCGCGGAAATCACATAACCGAAAAACACAAGCGACATCGCCAGAAAAACACGTTCGACACGCTTTTGCGAACCTTTGACGACGAGCCACCAGATCAGACTGCCGGTCAGGGGAACGGTCACAAATCGCGGAATCCCGAACAATTCGGATGCCTGGGCGATGCCGACGAATTCGGCAATGATGATTCCCGAATTGGCGATCAGCAGCGCGAGCATCACGAGCGCCGTCCAACGCACTCCGAATTGTTCGCGGATCAGATCAGCCAAACCTTTGCCGGTCACGACGCCCATCCGGACGGACATTTCCTGCGCGACAATCAAACTGATCGTCATCGGAATGAAAGCCCACAGCAAACTGTAGCCGTAGCCCGCGCCGACGGTAGAATAAGTCGCGATGCCGCTCGCTTCGTTGCCGGCATTGGCGGCGATGATTCCGGGTCCTAAAACTGCAAGATAGGTAAAAAAGCGGTATTCAGACAGACTCCGACCGACGCGCGATGGAAAGCGCACGAATTTCTGCACAAATTTGGTCGATAAAACTCGTGGAAACGCCATTTCTACTGCTACTGTCGCCGTCTGTCATTTTTGTGAATCCCGTTCAAACTGAACCGAAAGTTGAATATAACCCGTTTATCGAGATTAGAAAAGGATGGAGAGCGAAAAAATCGGACGATCTATTGTTTTTCGCCAAATAAAAATCGCTGCCCTTCCGGACAGCGATAAAAATTACCGATTAGGCGTAAAAAATCAGATGTTCCCGATCATTTCGATCAATTTGGCTTTGGTCGGGGCACCCGCAAATTGATTGACCGGCGCACCGCCTTTGAAAATAACGACGACCGGCACGGCTTTGATTCCATACTTGGTCGGCGTCATCGTATTGGCATCGGCATCGAGTTCATAAAACGCTAATTTATGCCCGTTTTCATTCGCAACTTGTTCAACATTCGGTTTGCTCATCTTGCACGGCGCGCTCCAAATCGCCGAAAAGAAAACCAACGCCGTTTTTTTGCCTTTGATGACGAGCGAATCAAATTCGCTGTCTTTGACTAATGTAATACTCATATTTTTCTCCTTTCAGATTGGATTTTTAATATAGCGGCGAAGTCAACGGAATGTCGCTGCTTAATCCGAATTGCACGGCTTTGACATTTCCGTCGGAACTTTGCCGGATCCACCAAACCCCATTTCGGAAAACGGCTAAATCGGCGAGCCCGTCGCCGTCATAATCGGCAGGCTGCGGTTTGTCGCCCGAGGCGCCGAATTGAGCCGCACTTTGTGTGCCGGTTTGTTCGTTGAGAAACCACCAGGTGCCCGTTGTAGGTCGGAAAACGGCAATGTCCGCGTTTCCGTCGCCGTCGTAATCAGCCGGCACGGGAACATCGCCCGATTGA
>CADEFG010000716.1 GCA_902826505.1 uncultured Acidobacteriota bacterium | reverse complement strand
CGAAAAACTTCTTAAACCGCGCAAAATCAATATCGGGCTTTACGCGACGCTCGGGCGAACTTCGAAAATCGTCTATCAACCGCTCGGTGTGGTCGGCATCATTCCGGCGTGGAATTATCCTTTTTCGATTCCGCTCGGCGAAACGGTAATGGCTTTGATGGCGGGCAACTCGGTCGTCCTGAAACCTTCGGAACTGACGCCGTTTATCGGATTAAAGATTGGCGAGATTTTTGAAAAAGCCGGTTTGCCCGAAAATGTTCTGCAAATTGTCACGGGTGCCGGAAAAACCGGCGCGGCACTCGTCGAATCTGCGCCGGATAAAATAATGTTTACGGGCAGCGTCGCAACCGGCAAACGAATTGCCGAAGCCGCCGCCAAAAATTTAACTTCCGTCGTGCTTGAACTCGGCGGCAAAGACCCGATGATCGTTTTCGCGGACGCTAATCTCGAACTTGCGGCGGACGCGGCGGTCTGGGGCGCGTTTTGCAATTCCGGTCAATCGTGTTCGTCGGTCGAAAGGCTTTACGTCGAAGAATCCGCCGCCGAAAAATTAACAAATTTGATCGTCGAAAAAACCAAGCGATTAAAACAAGGCGCGGGCAGCGACGCGGCGACCGACATCGGCGCGATGAGTTCGGAAAAACAGCTCAAAATCGTCGCTGACCATGTCGCGAGTTTTGAAAAAGAAGGTGCGCGTATTTTAACCGGCGGCAAATCAAAAGATCTGTTTTTCGAACCGACCGTCATTTCCGGCGCCACCAACGCGATGCGTGCGATGCAGGAAGAAACCTTCGGTCCGACGCTGCCGATCGCGACCTTTAAAACCGAGGAAGAAGCGGTTCGCCTTGCCAACGAATCGGAATTCGGTTTGACGGCAAGCGTTTGGACGCGCGATCTGTCAAAAGGCAAACGCGTTGCGACGCGGATCGAAGCCGGAACGGTTTGCGTCAACGAAGTTCTGTACACGCACGGCATCGGGCAGACGCCGTGGGGCGGTTTTAAAAACTCGGGGCGCGGCAGAACGCACGGCGTCGAAGGTTTGCTGGAACTCGTTCAGCCGCAGCATATTCACGTCAATAAATTGGCGATTCTGCCGGATGCCTGGTGGTTGCCATACGGCGCGAACGCGATCGAGACCTTTCGCGGTTTTGCCAAATATTTTGCATCGGGCTCGCTTTTTCAGACATCGAAACTGATGCCGCAGCTTTTAAAACGCATTAATGAATTGCGGAAGAAATAGAAATGTCTGAACCGATGCCGACAATTTTTTTCGGACACGGAAATCCGTTGAACGCGCTTGCCCAAAACAACTGGACGCTGAATTGGGCAAACATCGGACGCGAAATTCCGCGCCCCGCTGCGATCCTTTGCATTTCGGCGCACTGGTTTATTCCCGAAACAGCCGTCACGGCAATGCCAAACCCGCGGACGATTCACGATTTCGGCGGTTTTCCCCAAAAGCTTTTTGAAGTTCAATATCCCGCGCCGGGAAGTCCGGAATTAGCAGATCGCGTACAGAAACTGCTTGCGCCGGTTGAGGTCAAAAGCGATGCGCGTTGGGGACTCGATCACGGAACATGGTCGGTTTTATGCCACGTTTTTCCCAATGCAGATGTACCGATCGTTCAATTAAGCATTGACGAAACGCAGCCCGCCGAATTTCATTACGGGCTTGCCAACCGGCTCGCGCCTTTGCGCGACGAAAAAATTTTAATCATCGGAAGCGGCAATCTGGTCCATAATCTTCACGCTTATTCGTGGGGTGTGCATACGCCCGAACCGCTCGATTGGGCGCAGCGGTTTGAAACTACGGCGCGCGAAATGATCGAAAGCGGCAACCACGAACCGCTTATCGATTACGAACTTTTAGGCAAGGACGCGCTTCTTTCCGCGCCGACGCCCGAACATTTCCTGCCTTTGATCTATATTTTGGCATTGCAGCGCGAGGGCGAAAAAGTTTCGTTTCCGGTCGAAGGCTTCGACGGCGGTTCGATCTCGATGCTGTCGGTACAAATCGGTTAAATTTATGACCCGGACTGGACAAAACAAACAAAATGCGCTTGAGTTTTGCGATTTGATGTTCAATCAATGCAAACCGCGAAAAGCCCGGGAAATTCCCGCAACCTCGGCAAATGATCATACGATGTGTTAAAAATTTTAAGGCTGTTCTTCCTTGATCCGTTTCTGCAGCTGGACGATAAAGGAGCGAAAAGTTTCGGCTTCGTTGGCATCGGGAAAAAGCCGCAAAAATTCCTCATAAACGAGAATCGCGTTCTGATACATTTTCGCCCGTTCATAACAATCACCGAGCAATTGATAGATCGTAATCGCATCGGGCGCCCCCGAAAGTTGATTGAGCGCGGAAATAAATGATTTGGCGGCAAGCAGATAATTTTCCTTTTCAGCCTCGAACTCACCCGCACCGCCGAAACTTTCGGCGCGTTCCTTGTAAAGCATTGCCAATCCCGTATAGGCTTCGGGTTGCACGCCTTTGCCTTCGGTAATCGCGCGTTTGAATGAAACAATGGCTTTTTCCTCGTTGCCGCCCTCTTTGTGAATTCTGCCCTCGACGGCTGAAGCTTCCGAATAATTCAAACGCGCTTTACGAGCGTTTTGAATTGCCCTCAGCGCGTCTTCTATCTCGCCTTGCGCGGACAGAACACGCGCCAGACCGACAAAGGCTTCGGCGTATTTCGGTCGCAGTTTGACGGCTTTTCCGTAGAGTCCGACCGCCTTTTCCTTATCCGTTTCGGCTTCGGCTTGCTGAAACGCGAGTTCGGCTTCGTCGGTCGTTTTGACGAGCGCAACCGGCAAATCGCCTTTTTGGGTCGGCAGCAGATTTTGCGCGACTTCCTTAAAACCCTGGGCACGAACACGGATTTTATGTGTTCCGCCCGGAAAGGTTTTGAGCGCGAGCTTGCCGCCTGCGTCCGTTTTGCC
>CADEFG010000715.1 GCA_902826505.1 uncultured Acidobacteriota bacterium | reverse complement strand
GCAAATCGGGGGAAGAATCGCAAGCCTTTATCACTTTATCGGAAGGCAACGGGCGTTTTATTAACTATTTAGCCGATAAGATCAGGGATAAAATCCGGCTCAAAACGGTCGTGCTCGACATCGTCCCGCACGAAAAAGGCGTTGACGTAATTTATCTCAATACTGAAAATAACGAAATTCGCGGTCTGCATGCCGCCAAAGCGATCTTTGCCGCGCCCGTTTTTACGGCGAAATATCTGATCCGGGATTTCAAACAAAACGCGCCCTCGTTTCTCTCGGAATTTGAACATAACGCATGGTTTGTCGCGAATCTCTTTCTCAAAGATCGTCCGAAACCAAGATTCGCCAAAGATTTTCCGCTCGCCTGGGACAATGTTCTGTACGAAAGCCCGAGCCTCGGCTACGTTAATTCGACGCATCAAAAAGGTCTCGATTACGGTGCGGCGGTTTTTACCTATTATTACCCGATGTGCGCGGAAGAAAACGCCCGCGCCAAACTTTTCGCGCTCGATCATCCGCAGTTAGCCGATATAATTTTGACCGATCTTTCGCGCGCGCATCCGAATATTCGCGAACTCACCGAGAAAATCGACGTCATGCGCTGGGGACACGCGATGATCTCGCCGCGCACCGGATTTTTATTCAGCGGCGCCCGCGACGAAGCACAAAAACCGTTTAGAAACATCCATTTCGCGCATTCAGACTTAAGCGGCATCGCACTTTTTGAAGAAGCGTTTTATCATGGAGTCAGGGTTGCGAACGAGATCTTAAAGGCAGAAACACGCGCGTAAACAAGTGTGCAAAAGATTTTCATCAAAACAGCCGCTTTCAAACTTGGCAACCGCGCGGCTTGAATCTAAGATGTTGATAGAAAAATGTATATCCAAAAAGCCGAAATTAAAAATATCAGGTCAATCGAAAATTTTGAAATCGAATTCAAAAATCCGGCGGGTTGGCACGTTTTGATTGGCGATAATGGCGCGGGAAAATCAACGATTATTCGTTCTATAGCCTTAGTTTTGGTAAGTAATGTTGAAATTTCAGGACTTCGGGCAAATTGGGCAGATTGGTTAAATAAACCATCATTTCAGGGAAAAATAAATTTAGATTTATTAAATTTTACAAAGGGAGAAGGCGAAAAACTTAATCAATTTATTACAGCAACATTTATCAGGGAAAAAACCGAAAAATCATCTGAGGTCATCTTAACTTGGAATGTTTCGACGCAGATTTCTAATGAAAATAACAAAGAACTAAAAATAAGATTTCAGCCTATTTTTTCAGCGGCTTATGGACCTTATCGCCGTTTTGAAGGTGGCAATGAGGAATGGGAAAAACTTTTCAAAAATCCAAGCTACTCAAATTTAACCGCACATCTTTCTGCTTTTGGTGAAGATGTTGCTTTAACAGAACCAATAAGTTGGTTAAAAGATTTAAATTACAAATTGTTAGAAACGAAGGTTCATTACTTTGGAGATAAGCCATCACCGATAGGGAAAACAAAAAGCGAATATACGCTTGAAAATCTCAAAAAGCTAATCAATTCGGAAGACTTTTTACCGCATAATACAAAACTTGAAAGCGTCAGTTCCGAAGGAGTTTTTTTCAAAGACGGTAACGGCGTAACAATTTCAGTCAATCAAATGAGCGACGGGTATCGTTCGATTTTGAGTCTGACTTTTGAATTGATTCGTCAACTCGACCGCGTTTACGGTGCTGAAAAAGTTTTCAAAAATATCGAAAAAGGCGAAATGTTTATTGATTTGCCGGGCGTTGTTTTGGTTGATGAAATTGACGCGCATCTGCATCCGACTTGGCAAACGCGCATCGGGCAATGGTTTTTGAAATACTTCCCAAAACTTCAATTTATCGTTACAACGCACAGCCCGCTTGTTTGCCGCGCCGCCGAAAACGGAAGCATCTGGCGACTTGCCGCGCCCGGAAGCGATGAAAAATCTGGTGAAGTTACCGGAATTGACCGGGACAGATTAATTTACGGAAATGTTTTGGATGCTTACGGCACAGAAGTTTTTGGCACAAATGTCACGATTTCCGAAGAATCTGTAAAGAAACAGGAAACTTTGGTTAAATTGAGCAAAAAACAAATGCTTGACGATATTTCGCCCGAAGAAGAAGAAAAATTACAGGATTTGAAAAAAATTTTTACAACTGATGCTCCGATTGAACTCTAAAAATTTAACTCAAGCGAGTTTAGATTATTTGGCTTCTCAGCAGAAAAATATTGACGACTTACTGGATTTTGAAGCCAAAGCTAAAAAAGCAAAGTTGCTTTGGGACGGCAAAAGCTCGTCGCAATTTGATAAGATTCGGAAGATTTTAAAGGAAATGTGCGTCGGCATTGAAATCTGTGTTTATTGTGAAACCAACGAAGCTACTGATATTGAACATATTTACCCGAAAAAACTTTATCCTGAAAAAGCATATAGTTGGGAAAATTATTCTTTAGCTTGCGGGAAATGTAATTCGGATCATAAGAAAGATAAATTCAAAATTTTTAATCCTCAAAATTCTGCAACTGTTGAAGATGTCACTTTACCGCCAAAAACTTATAAACAACCTGACAACGACGATGCCCTATTTATAAACCAAAGAAAATTTGACCCAATGAATTTTCTTGAATTGGACATCATTAACTGGAGATTGGTTTTCTATGAAAGATTTCCAACCGGAACCAGAGAATTTGAAATGGCGAAATTCACTAAAGATTTGCTTGGATTAAACACAAGAGCAGGATTGATAGAAGCCAGAAAAGCAGCGGTGATATTTTTTCGTGACCGCCTCGAAAAATATGTAAGTGCAAAAAAAGCAACAAATTTTCAAGAGTTAAAAGATGCGGTTGAAGATGACATTAACAGCATTGACGAAACAAAAACTTTCGGCGAAGAAAAAGCGCGAATGCTTGAATCTGTCAAAGCAGATA
>CADEFG010000714.1 GCA_902826505.1 uncultured Acidobacteriota bacterium | reverse complement strand
GAAGATGGTGAAAACAAAGATCAGGCGGCTGAACAAGATCCGCAGCCGGTGATCCAGACGAGTGCGTCCCGAAGCCGACCAAAACGTGTTTTTGATAAATTTGGCGAGCAGCCAGAAAATCAATAAAACAATGATTCCGGCGATGATATACGGCAAACGATCGAAGATCGAAATTATCAGATTGTTGATCGAATCGCGCGTTACTTCGTAGATCGTTTTGACGTTCTCAACCGCCTTAAACGAAGTGTTTGAATTTGTATTTTGCAGAAAAATCATAAAAACCTATATTCTAAGTATATGCCGTCGGATTGCAAAAGGTTGGAATTTTTATCCGCGAAGATTTGACTTTAAAGGTTTTTAGAATTAGAATAATTCTAAATTGAGAGGAATAAAACGATGGAATTACATAACACAAAAATTGATCTGGCAAAGGGAAAACGGGAAAAATTGATCGAGATTTTAAATCAGCGTTTGGCTGACGCGAGCGATTTGAAATCACAGGCAAAGCAAGCGCACTGGAATGTCAAAGGAATGAATTTTATTGCTTTACACGAACTTTTCGACCAGGTCGCGACCGAAGCCGAAGGTTACACGGATCTGATCGCCGAACGGATTACGACGCTCGGCGGCGTCGCGCTCGGAACGGTTCGCGTCGCGGCGCAAAATTCGTCGCTCGCCGAATATCCTTTGGAAATCGCGGACGGTGCGGCGCATGTTGACGCGCTCTCGAATGCGCTCGCCGATTTCGGCAAAAAAATCCGTACCAACATTGATGATTCGGACGATCTGGGCGACAAAGACACGGCGGATATTTTTACCGAAGTTTCGCGCGGAATCGATAAACTTTTATGGTTTGTCGAAGCGCATCTGCAAGCGTAGAAAGTGAAAAAGCCTAAAAGTGAAAGAGTGAAAAAGTTTGATTAAATCAATTAACTTTTTCACTCTTGCTTTGAACTAATTCGTTCAAAAACACTAACCAAATAATTATTTGTCCTGCTAAATACCAAATAATCGCAGTGTAAGGGAAGTAGTGTTTAGTCCAGCCTTTATCTTCAGTGAAGGAATAGTTCATTAAAAAAATCATTATTATTCCGTAATGAGCTATCAATACGAGAACGAAAATAATACGTTTTACGAGATCATTCAATTTCCCGAACAAAAAGATTGCAATAAACAGAAGTAGCCACGGAATCAAAGGCAGTAAAATATAAAAGTTACCGTGTCCGCCGCCTGTGCTGAGAACAGCCAAAAAAAAATATCCAACAGTATAAATAAAACCGAATAAAATTTTATGAATTATTTTATTTATAAAATTCTCCTACTTTGAAAAGTCGAAGACAATATTGCAAAACGCTTTGACGCCGACATCGAGACGCGAATCGTCGATAAAAAAATCGGGCGTGTGGTGCGCCGCCGTTTCTTTGACGTTTTTGCCTTTCGGCATTCCGCCGACATAAAAAAAGAACGTCGGTGCTTTGGCGCTGTAAAACGAGAAATCTTCCGCGCCCGTAACCCATTCGGTTTCGAGAACATTTTCTTTGCCGGCGGATTTGTCGAGCGACGGCAGCATGGTTTTGACCAGCTCGGGCGTGTTATAGGTGACCAACGTTTTCGTTTCGATCGAAACCTCGGCGGTCGCGCCGACGCTTTCGGCAATTTTCGTCGCGGTCAGTTTGATTTTTTCGTGAACGTCTTTTTGCATTGCGGAATCGAGCGTCCGGATCGTTCCCGCCATCACGAGCTCTTCGGGAATGATGTTTTCGCGCACGCCGGCATTGATCTTGCCGACGGTGATCACGACCGGCGATTTCGTCAGTTCCGATTGACGCGAAACGATCAGCTGCAAACCATTGACGATCTGCGCGGCGGTCGTGATCGTGTCGATCCCGAGCCACGGATACGCGCCGTGCGATTGCTTGCCTTTGATCTTGATCGAAAACCAATCGCTCGAAGCCATAAACGCGCCGGATTTATAACGGATTTTGCCGATCTCGGTTTGCGCATTGATATGAATGCCGAAAACGGCGTCAACCTTCGGATTATCGAGAACGCCTTCCTTGACCATCAGCGCCGCGCCGCCTTCTTCGCCCGCGGGTGCGCCTTCTTCGGCGGGCTGAAAGATAAAAACGACCGTTCCTTTGATCTGATTCTTCATTCCGGACAAAACTTCCGCCGCGCCGAGCAGCATCGCAACGTGCGTGTCGTGCCCGCAGGCGTGCATCACGCCGACGGTTTGCCCGTTGTATTCGCTTTTTTCTTTTGACGCGAAAGACAGTGAATTTCTTTCCGTGACTGGCAAACCGTCCATATCGGCGCGCAGCCCGACGGTCGGTCCCGGTTGCGCGCCTTTCAAAATTCCGATGACGCCCGTTTCCGCGACGCCCGTTTTGACTTCCAGACCGAGCCGCCGCAAATTGTCTTCGATATATTTTGAAGTTTTGACCTCGCGGTTTGAAAGCTCGGGAAATTGATGCAGATGCCGCCGCCATTCGACGACTTTCGGCATTATTTTGTCGGTCGCGGCGTTAATTTCCTTGCTCATATCGACGGCAAAAACCGGATTGACGCAAAACACGAAAACGAACAGGACGGAAAGAAGTTTTTTCATTGATTGATTCTCCAAGGGCTTGAAATGCTTTAGATTCTAGCGCAAATTGGACGTTTGACCAATCAATTGATAAAAAAAGTCAATTACGTTTTGGCTTGATCGCCTGAAACAACCGTAACCTGTGCGGTGCGCCGTGCGGGAAAAACGAGATCTTGCGTTCTTTATTTTGTTCTTTGATAACGATAACTAACGGATTTAAGGGATTCCAGGCGTTTCCGAAACGATTGTCATTTTCCGCCCGGATAAGTTCGATTCCGTCGCGAATGCCTGCCCGCGCCGCTGCGCTGCCGGCTTTGACGCCCGAAATTTTTTTGGCTTGCCGCGATTCATTCA
>CADEFG010000713.1 GCA_902826505.1 uncultured Acidobacteriota bacterium | reverse complement strand
AGAAGAATTTGTAAAGACTGCAAAGAGGAAGTTCACGTTCCGCCCGAAGGTCTGGTCGAGATCGGTTTTTCGCCGGAAGAAGCGCCGAACATTAAATCTTACAAGGGTAAAGGCTGTCAGACGTGTAACGGAACGGGCTATAAAGGACGGGTCGGTTTGTATGAAGTAATGGAAATTACCGACGAATTGCGCGAGCTCATCATTATCGGCGCAAGCGCCATCGAATTAAGAAAGAAAGCAGTCGAATGTGGAATGTTGACTTTGCGTCAATCAGGGCTCTGTAAGTTACGCGAAGGCATTACAACGATTGAAGAAGTGGTTAAGGAAACGGTTTTGTAAAAATTGGAGGAAGTATGATTAGGGCAATTGCATTATCTTTGGCTTTGTTGATTGGAATCGGCGTAATAGTTCCGTTCGCGACGGACTACGCGGAAGCGGGTGCGAAAAAACATCGCAAATACGCGAAAAAGAAAAAGAAAATCAAAAAATATTCAAAAAAATGGTGGCGTTTATACCGCGCCCGAATGAACCGCAAAAAATCTTTGCAGGCTCGCAAACGGGCGTTGCGTCTGCGCCAAATCAGGTTGGCACAAGCAAAACAGGAAAACGGCGACGCGCCGGTGAAAAAGTCGAAACAAACAATGCCAAAAGCCGGCAAGGAAGATAACTCTCCGACACTTTTACCGTCGGGCGAAACAGCGCCGAAAACCTGGAAGAAGAGCCAATCAACGCAAGCTGAACTGCAATTCCGCGTTGATGATGAAAGCGGTTCGCAGCTCGGTTCGGCTTCGATTTCGGTGGTCGGTCCGGCGATGGGCGGCGATGAAGGCAACGGCAGGATCAAAACTGTCGGCGGTGTTCCGACAACCAGCTTGCGCCGTAATGTGATTGACCGGATGATCAAGGAGAACGGTTGGGTCGTCAACGATTTTCAAAAAGAGATCGGCGGCAAGAAAGTTTATGTCGTCGTCGCGCAATCCGAAGGAACGGGCGGACGGGTTCAGTCGAGGGTTTTTTACTTTGCCGAAGCTGACGGACGCATTTACAGCGTTTCGACCAACTCGCCGAACGATTCCTCCGAACGCATTGCCGTAGAATCGGAAAAAGTCATTAATTCGCTGGTTCGCACACGGCAAAACACTCAACAGGCAGAACTTAAATAATAGTCGCGAGTCATGAGTCGCGAGTCGCGAGTCAATTTGAGAGATCGAATTTGGCTCACGACTCTCGACCCGCGACTCTCGACTCAAAACTAAAATTATGAGCTTCGACCAACAAAATCCTGAATCACAAATTACACTTCCCGACCTTCTGCGGAAAATGACCGATAAAGGCGGTTCGGATTTGCATTTGACGACAAATTCGCCGCCGCAAGTTCGTGTTCACGGACATCTCAGCCCGCTTGAAGGTTATCGCCCGCTTTCGCCGGCGGAAACCAAACAGCTTGCTTATTCGGTTTTGACCGACGCGCAGAAACATCGTTTCGAAGAAAATCTCGAACTCGACTTTTCGTTCGGCTTAAAAGGAATGTCGCGTTTTCGTGCCAATCTTTTTAATCAAAAAGGCGCGGTCGGCGCGGTTTTTCGTGCCATTCCCTACGAGATCAAATCGTTTGAAGCCTTAGGCTTGCCTTCGGTTGTTTCGGAGTTATGCAAAAAACCGCGCGGGTTGGTTTTGGTCACCGGTCCGACCGGTTCGGGTAAATCAACGACGCTCGCGGCGATGGTCGATAAGATCAATATTGAACGCCACGATCATATTTTAACGATCGAAGACCCGATCGAATTTCTTCATAACCACAAAAACTGTATCGTCAATCAGCGCGAAGTCAACGCCGACACCCATGGTTTTGGCGCTGCCTTGCGGACTGCGCTCCGGCAAGACCCGGACGTTGTGCTGGTCGGCGAAATGCGCGATCTTGAAACAATCGAGATGGCTCTGCGGATTGCTGAAACCGGTCACTTAACATTTGCCACGCTTCATACAAACTCCGCTTATTCAACAATTAATCGTATCATCGACGTTTTCCCCGCCGGACAGCAAGCACAGGTTCGAACCCAACTTTCGCTCGTTTTAGAAGGAATCATGTGTCAATCGCTGTTGCCGAAAGCCGCCGGCGACGGGCGCGCGATGGCGCTTGAAATTCTGATTCCGAATGCCGCGATCCGCAATCTGATTCGTGAGGACAAAATTCACCAAATCTATTCGATGATGCAAACCGGACAAGATAAATTCGGGATGCAGACATTCAATCAGGCGCTCGCGACGCTTTTCCACAAACGCGTGATTACGCTTGAAACGGCAATGGCGCGCAGCTCGAATGCCGACGAACTGAAAGAGCTGATCGACCGCGGTTCGGGGCTTAACCAGGCATATAACACCGGGCACGGTGGAAAACCGCCGATGAATCAGGGCAGTCCTTATGCCCAGGGTCGTTCGATCGGACAACGCCCGCCCGTCAGATAATTAAAAATCAAGGATTAAGAATTCAAAGTGAAAATCATTAATCATTAAAATATTAATTTTTCATCAATGTAAGAGGAGCTAAGAGAGAAAAAATGCCAACATTTGTTTTTAAAGGTCGCAATCGCTTAAACGAGATGGTTTCCGGCGAACGAGAAGCCGCCAGCCAGGACGAACTGCGCGGACTTCTGCGCCGCGAGCAGATCGTCATGACGCAAGCCTCGGAAAAAGGACGCGAGATCGCCATTCCGAAACTCGGTCGCAACAAAAAAGTCAAAGCGAAAGAATTAGCCTTTTTCACACGTCAATTTTCGGTGATGATCGATGCGGGATTGCCGCTCGTGCAATGTTTGGATATCTTGGCGGAACAACAGCAAAATGCGTTTTTCAAAGACGTTCTGCGCCAGGTTCGGCAAACGGTCGAAGAAGGCGCGACGCTCCACGCCGCGATGGAAAAACACCCGAAAGTTTTCGACGGTCTT
>CADEFG010000712.1 GCA_902826505.1 uncultured Acidobacteriota bacterium | reverse complement strand
CGAAGCGGCGTCGAGAAAAAACTTGTTCGTATCCTTAAACGGCGCAACGGTAATCGTCGTCACGCCATACGCCGATTCTTTGTCCCAATCAAATTTAAGATCAATCGCGATATGCTTGACATCGATCTGCCGGCTGCGAATCCAATTAACCGGCGGCAGTTTCTGGACTTCGCCCTCTTGCCAAAAAAACGGAATTTTCGGCGGACGCGCCGAAGCGAAGCTTGAAGATCCAAGTAAGACGAGCAACGAAAATACCGCAACCCGACGAGCCAAAGTTTTCAGAATCATATATTTCCTCAAATATTATTTGGTATTTAATATTAAACAAATAATCGGAAGAGCATTTGTAAAGTGGTTTTTACGGCAAAACAGCTCATTTGTTTCAAATATAAAATTCGCCTCGGCATAACAAAAAGACGTGTGATTTTGATCGCACGCCTCTTTAATTTTTAATTTTAACCCTTAATTTTTAACGGTTGGTCATATATTTGAAAGCCATCGAAGCAATATCGTCCATCGCGCTGCCGTCGCCGTCGCTGTCGAGCATTCTTTCGATAAAACTTCCCTGCGGGGCTTGCTGAATCTGCTGCTGCTGCTGTCCGAGCATCGCCGAAAGTCCGCCCGCGTCGAGATTATTTTGCTGTTTTTGTTTGCCGAGATAGCCCATCACGATCGGCGCAAGAAACATCAGAATTTGCGCGACCTGACCGACGCCCAAACCGCTTTGATTGCTGATTTGCTGGGTCACATTTCCCTGATTACCGCCCAAAATATGTCCGAGAATCCCGCCCGCGTCGGCTTGTCGCGGAGTTTGCCCGCCGCCGAAGATCATTCCCGCGAGACCGCCGAGATTGTCCAGAATTCCGCCGCCGCTGTGGTCTTTTTCGAGCGCGTTATTTAAACTTTCGGCACCTTCGGGCGTCGCCGTATTGTTTGCCAAACTATTTAAAATCGTCGGCAAAGCCAACTGAATCGCGCTGTTGACCAGACTCGGCTCCGCGCCGACCTGTTGGCTGACTTGATTAACGGCTTCCGCGCCTTGCTGTTGTCCTAACAAATCTTCTAACGAAAACATAAATTTTTCTCCTTTTTAGTTATTGGGGCTGTTTCGTGATAATAACAGATAATTTCAGATTTGTCCTTTGCGGGCGCCTATTGTAAGTTTGAAAAATCAATGATGCTGAAAACACTTATGCGTTCAATCTTCAAAACCTTTGCGGCTTTGCGCCTTTGCGCGCTGGCGGGATTATTTCTAACTTTGCTTTTAAGTTTTTCCTGTCAAAAAACCGTAGTCAAACCCAAACCGATCTCGAAAGTCACGACATTTTTCGGAATCAACGAAAAACTCGGTGAACCTTTCGGAATTGCCGTCAAAGATAACGAGATTTTTGTCGCCGACGGTGAAACCGGGAAGATCTTCAGGATTTCAAAAACCGCCATTGCATCGGTTTTGACCGAAAAGCTCGACACGCCGTCGCAAATCGCTTTTGACAAAAATGGCGATCTGATCGTTGCCGATTCGGGCACGCACACGATCAAAAAGATCAAACCGGACGGCACGGTCGAATTGGTCGCGGGCGTCGAAAACAATCCCGGTTTTTCGGACGGCGACGCTAAATCCGCGCTTTTCAATGCGCCCGTCGGTATTGACGTCGCCGAAGAAAAAATCTTTGTCGCCGATACCTATAACGACAAAATTCGCGTCATCGAAAACGGCAGAGTTTCGACGCTTGCCGGAAGCTCCGCCGGGTTTGCCGACGGCGTCGGATTGTCGGCGAAATTCGATACGCCAGCTGGAATCGCTTTAACGGCGGACGGCAAAATCTTTGTCGCCGATTCGAACAATCGCCGTTTGCGCGTCGTCGAACCGGACGGCAGAACCTGGACGCTCGCCGGAAACGCGACGGCAAATCTGGTTGACGGCAACTTGTCTGACGCAAGTTTTGTCCAGCCGACCGCCGTCGCGATCGATAAAACCGGCGCGATCTATGTCGCGGACGGCAATGCGATCCGCGTCGTCGAAAACAAAGTCTTTCCTTTTATCAGAACGATCTCCAGCGAGCGGCGCGGATTTGCCGACGGCAATTTAAAGGATTCGCGTTTTAATCGTCCGAGCGGTTTGGCGTTTGACGAAACAGGAAATCTGTTCGTCACCGATTCGGAAAATCAAACCGTCAGAGTTTTTACGGGCGAAGAGATCGGCAAACAGCTTTCGGCTGAGGAGATCGAAAATTCACGGGTCAAAGCCGAAGATTTTCGCCTCAGTGCCCCGCCGCGCTGGAGTTATAATCCGCCCGAAACCAAGCGCGAAATTGCCGGAACTTTGGGCGAAGTGCGCGGCGAAATAAAGCCCGACAGCGACGAGGTTTGGTTTCACAATGGTTTGGACATAGTCGGCGGTTACGGCGAAACGGCGCGCGCAATTCGGACAGAAAAGGTTTTGCGCCCGATCGCAGCGGAAAATTTTGCGACCTTGCGCGAACTTGTCAGACTTCCGACGCTCGGTTATATCCATCTTCGTTTGGGACGCGACAAGGACGATCTACTTTTTGGTGACAAACGGTTTCTTTTTTCAAAGAACGAAAGCGGAAAACTCGTCGGTGTGCGGATTCCGCGCGGTGCGAAATTTCAAGCCGGTGAAGCGATCGGAACGTTGAACGCGATGAACCACGTTCACCTGATCGCGGGCAGAAGCGGTTCGGAAATGAACTCGCTCGACGCGCTTCGGCTGCCCGGAATTGCCGACAAAATCCCGCCGGTCATCGAAAATGTCTCGCTTTTTGACGAAAATTGGCGCGAATTTGAAACCCAACCCGGAAACCCGCGTATTACACTCAACGGAAAAACGCGTATCGTCGCCAAAGCCCACGACCGCATGGACGGAAATGCCGAACGGCGGCGGTTGGGCGTTTTTCAGATTGGTTATCAAATCCTAAAAGACGACCGTCAA
>CADEFG010000711.1 GCA_902826505.1 uncultured Acidobacteriota bacterium | reverse complement strand
CGCAATGCTGATCGTCAATTCGACTATTTCCGGCAATACCGCCGTGGGTGATGGCGGGGTATTTGCAGTACCGGTTCCGCCAACCTAAATTTTGCGACGGTTACCAAAAACACCGCGCTGCGCGGCGGCGGTTTTGCCCAGAACTCCGCCACGACCACTTTCAGCAATTCGATCGTCGCGGGTAACGAGAATTTAGCGCTTGGCAATTACCCTGAAATTTTTCGCGCCAATCTGACGGCAGATTTTGTCTCAACCGGCTACAATCTCGTCGGCGACCAGCCCGGCGATTCGGGCAATACCAATCTGCCGCTAACTTATCAGCCGTCGGACATTATCGACACGCCGCCGCAGCTGATTGCGCTCGGCAATTTTGGCGGCACGACTCCGACTCACGCGCTGCAAAACAACTCGCCCGCGAAAGATGCGGCAGATCCGACTTCCGGCGGGACCCTTGACCAACGAGGTTTTGGACGCAATTTGCCGGACATCGGCGCGTTCGAGATTCAAAGCAACCCGATCTGGTATGTCACGGAAACCGCCGATACGAACGGCGTTTGCGACGAAACCTGTTCGCTGCGCGAGGCAATCGCGGCGGCTCCCGTTGACGGAATAATCGAATTTGCGCCGAACTTAACGGCATTAACGCCGATTCTTTTGAGCAATGAAATCATAATTAACAAAAATCTGACGATTTCCGGTGCGGGAGCGGATAAAATCGTGATTAAATCCGATTATTTGCACCGTATCTTTTTTATCAATGCTGCCAGCTATGTGGTGATTCACGGCGTTACTCTGGCGCAGGGCGCCGCACTTAACGGGGAAGCGGCTGGAGAAGGCGGCGCGATCTATGTTCTCGGCGGCAATTTAACGCTCGACTCGGTTCACCTTTTTGATAACCGGGCAACGCGCGGCGGCGGGGTTGCCTTTTCGCTGTTCGGTTTCCAACACACGATCCGCAATTCGACATTTTCCGAAAATGTCGGCGGCAGCAGCGGCGGCGGTTTTCATTGCAACGGCGAAGGTTCATTAAACGGACCGATCGTCATCGTTGCCAACTCGACATTTACCTTACAGACGGGCGGCACGAACGGGATGGGATTCACCGCCGTTCGCTGCCACGTGATCGCCCGAAATATCACCGTGTCGGATAACATCGGCAGTAACAACGGCGGAATTTTCGTCACCAGCAACGGAACGCTGAACATTGCCAACAGCATCGTTTCCGGTAATATCGCAACGACGACCGACCCGGTTTTTCTGCGCCCTGAAATCAGTCTTTTTCTCGGCAGTTCGGTCACGTCCGGCGGCGGCAATCTGATCGGCGATTCGCCCGGCGAAGCGGCAAATACGGGCATTCCCATCATTTATCAACCGAACGACATTCGCGATACGCCGCCGCTTCTCGGCTCGCTCCAAATGAACGGCGGTTCGATGCCGACGCTCGCGCTGCTTTCAGGCAGTCCGGCGATCGACGCGGGCGACAATACGAAAACAATCATTCCGCCGAACAATTCGCCGCTCATCACCGACCAGCGCGGTTTTCTGCGAATCATCGGCAATTCCCCGCCAGTGGTTGACATCGGCGCGTTCGAGTTCGGTTCGGCGGCGAGCTGGACGGCGGCAACTCCGACCGGCACGAATGTAAATACTACTGCGGGTCCGGTGACAGTCCAGTTTGCGGGCGTCTCGCAGGCGGGAAACACGACGGTTTCGCCCATTGATCCTTCAACAGCCGGAACTCTGCCGACGGGATTCTCGCTCGGCGCAGGACTTCCGGCGTTTGAAATTTCAACGACTGCCGTCTTCACGTCGCCCGTCACGGTCTGCTTACAAATTCCCCACATCACAAATCCCGTCACCTTTAATGCTCTAAACATTTTCCACTATGAAAACGGAATATTGGTGAATCGAACAATTTCGCGGGACTTTGCTTCCAAAACAGTCTGCGCCGGCGTTTCCAGTCTGTCGCCCTTTGTCGTTGCCCAAAACCTGGCACCGACCGCCGCTTTGGTTTCGGTCAGCGGACGGGTGACGACCGCCGAAAAACAGGGCATCCCCAGAGCCACTTTGCTTTTGACCGATCAATCCGGCGAAACGCGGTCAGCCGTTACAAATTCCTTCGGATATTTCAATTTCGCGGATGTTTCGGCAGGCGGAACGTACGTTCTGACCGTTCAAAGCAAGAAATTTAGGTTCGGCAATGGAACGCTCGTTTTGTTTTTAGCGGACAGCGTCAACGATGTAATATTCGTCGCAGATTCGCAATAGAAAAAGTTTCAGGCTTTTTCCGACGCCGCCACGGGCGCCTGTTTGCCGCGGGCTTTTCGGGCGCCTGACCACGGCACGCTATTTGAAATAGGTCGAGGTTGAGATCGAATTGTCCCGGCAAACGGGGCGACCGTTCGCTGCGCTTTGAACGGCTTCAAAATAATGATGAACCGATTCTCGCCATACATGATTTTCATCACTGTTTGCGGTTCTCCTTTGATCATTATTTTGACCGAAAACCGTAATTTTTTTCCGGTTCTGTTTTTCGGGATGGTTAAAATTAAAAGTTCAAAGAAAAAATGAGAAATAAAAAAATAGAAACGGTATTATTAATTCCCAATAATGCCGTTTCTATTATTTTGTAAGGTGTGAGATACATTAGGCATGTCTTGAGAAAATACTAATTTGGTAAGGCTTCCAGAAAAAAAACAGGCGGATCAAATTTTGTTTAAAAGATGATATTGACGGAAAAAAGAAAAGAATAAAGTCGCCATTTTGTGAAGTAAATGCCGTCTTTATTCCTTTTTCTCAAGACTAAACTTTCAACTTATCTGAACTCTGTAAAATGCCAATCAAAGGAAGATTCCAAATAAAAAAATAAAGGGGCAAATAATCGACTGCACCTAAAATGAATTTCTCATAAATATTTAACTTTGGTAACGCGGGCGGTTTTTGATACTTCA
>CADEFG010000710.1 GCA_902826505.1 uncultured Acidobacteriota bacterium | reverse complement strand
GGAAACGCACCACGACCAAAGATTACGGACTCTACAACGAAGAAACCGGCTACGGCACACGCGCCACTTTTGTCGTTGATAAAGAAGGAAAAATCCAGCATCTCGAAGTCGGTCGGACAGCGATCGATCCGACCGGCGCGTACCAGGTTTGCGATCTCCTGCAAAAGAAAAAGGAAATGAAAAAGCAATGATTTTTGACGATTTTTGGTCTTTGGTTTTTGATTTTTGATTCGAATTAAACGATCAAAAATATAAAAATCGAAGACCAGAAACCAAAAACCAAAAACCAAATTTCTAATTTCTTTCAATTATTTTGCAAAATCGTCCGAATTTCATTTACAGTTTTTAAAATTCGTCATAGAATTATTTCACCACGGAAGCAACTACATTCGGAGGTGGCTCATCATAAACAGCGAAGATTTACTGAATTCAGAAAGCAATTTTTTAGGAGCAGATATGGACTTAACCTCGGTTATTGATCGTGATGCCGCATTTGGGGTTGAGGAAAGCGTTGGGCTTCCTTTAATTCAATCTCCTGTATTAGTCGAAAATCAGCCTGTCGAGACGAACGCGCCGGATTTGCAATTGACAAAAATGGCGGCGGCGGGAAATCTCGCGGCTTTTGAGCTTCTCTATCAGCGCTATCATCGGCGAACTTATTCGCTTTGCCTGCGCATGACGAACAGCCAGACCGAAGCCGAAGATCTGACGCAGGAAGTTTTTATCCAGCTTTTCCGAAAGATCGGCAGTTTTCGCGGCGATTCGGCTTTTTCGACGTGGCTTCATCGTTTGACCGTTAATCAGGTCTTGATGCATTTCAGACGCCGGAGCGTCAAAAACGAAAAAACGTCGGACGACGGCGAAATTCCCGAACAGATCGTTTCGGGAACGGCGAACCCGAATAAAATGTTTGTGCTCGACCGTCTGGCTCTAAATAAAGCCATCGAGCAATTGCCGCCGGGTTACAAAAAAGTTTTTATTTTGCACGATGTCGAAGGCTATGAGCACGAAGAAATTGCCCGCATGCTCCGACTTTCGGTCGGGACATCGAAATCGCAGCTACACAAAGCGCGTTTAAAACTGCGCGGCTTGCTGATCAAACGAAACGATTAAAAGTTTCCTGAGGCACAGGCAACCTATTGATTTTTCGCACAATCTATTAAAGCGGAAGTCAAAAAGTGGCGGACAGGTTTAGCAAAACCGATATTAATTTTTACAGATAAATCAGAAGATGAACTGCGAACATTGTCAAGAATTGATAAGTGTGTTCTTGGATAACGAACTCGACGAACCGAATTCGAATAGCATCCGTGAACATCTTGCCGTTTGCGAACCATGTTCGAAAGTCTGCGAAGATCTGGCAATGATTATGGACTTTTGCCAGCTCGAAACGGACGAAACAATTCTTCCGCCCAATCCGCAAGCGCTCTGGTGCCGCATCAATAACGTCATCGAAAGCGAAGTTCAAGCCGAAATCTACAAGGAAAACAAAGAAAAAGCCCAGGCACAAGCCGAAGTTCAAACCGGTTGGCTGCCGCGCCGCTGGAATTTTTCTTTTTTGCAGGTTGCTTCGGCGGTGCTCGGCATCGCGCTGATCAGTTCGGTGTTGACACTCATCGGCATCAGAAATTATACGTCGGCAAATAACGACATTTCGGCAAATTCCGAACCGACGCTTTTTGAAAAAGTTTTAGGCAAGGTCGGCTTGATGGAAACGCCGCAGCAAAAACGGGTGCGGGTTCTCAAGGAACGCGAAGCGGCGATCGATTATTGGAATAAACGCGTCGAAGCCCGCCGCGTGCAATGGAATACGAATTTGCGCGATGCTTTTGACCGCAACTTAAACGAGATTAACCAATCCGTTAATGAATATACCGAGATTTTACAGGAAAATCCGCAGGATGAACTTTCGAGCGAGATGCTCGATTCGGCTCTGAACGAAAAAATGGAGCTTCTGCGAGAATTTTCCGAACTTTAGATTTAGTATTTTAGCAATGATTGTGAAGTTGAAAAATTTTCTCATTTTTCCCGCGACAAACAAAACTACGATTCTGTTGAGCGTAGTTTTTTTCTTTGCGTCTTTTGCCGCGCCGGATATTTGCGCGCAAAAACGTTTCTCCAAAACTTATCCGGCAAGTAAAAATGTCCGCCTGCAATTGACCAACCGCACCGGCACCGTGACGGTCGAAGGTTGGGACAAAGACCAGATCCAGATTTCGGCTTATCTCGAAGCACCGGCGGCGAATATCGTTCCGCAAAGCTTGAGCGGAATGATCCTGATCAACGTCGTCAAAGACAATCAAGGCAGAAACGAAGTAGGAAATGTCAATTTTCTCGTCAAAGTTCCCCATACATCAACTGTTGACATCGAAACCGTGATGGGCAACCTGAATATCAGCAATGTCCGAGGGAATCTTGTCCGCGCGCATATTACGAGCGAAGGCGACATTACGCTGACCAACATCGGCGCCAATAATGTTTCGGCGGAAAATGTGATCGGCGATATTTTTTTCGACGGTGAAGTCCAATCTCAGGGAAATTACCGGTTTATCTCGACGCGCGGCAACATCAACCTGCGGATTCCGTTTAACGCTTCGTTTCGGCTGGTGGCGACGGCGCCTTCGACGCGCAACATCTCGCTCGGCGCGTGGTCGGGCAGTAATATGAATTTTGTCAGCAGCGGGCGGCGCGTGATCGGTCAAACCGGTGACGGCAGCGCCAGCATCACGGTGACCAATCAACGCGGCAGCATTTCTTTCATCCGTCGTTAGATCGAGCGAAAAGCAAGGGTCAACAAGGTCTGACTTTTAACGGAAATCAAATTCTTTTCAAAAAAACTTTGACCAAATAGCAATTACCGTCTAAACTTAAAACTGGTAAAGGTTTTCTTCTTTACCATTCCCTTTTTACCATTTACTTTTTTCCCCTTTGTTTTCCGCTCTCCTTGAATCTT
>CADEFG010000709.1 GCA_902826505.1 uncultured Acidobacteriota bacterium | reverse complement strand
CGAACATTTGTTTCAAGCCTTTTCGCAGGCTGACGGCTCGATCAAACGCCGTTTTGGCGGAACCGGTTTGGGACTGGCGATCTGTAAACAATTGACCGAAATGATGAACGGCGAGATCGGCGTTAAAAGCGAATTAGGCAAAGGCAGCACTTTCTGGTTTACGGGGCGCTTTGATAAATCTCAAAAACAAGTCAATTCCAGCCAGTTCGAACAATTGCCCGGTTTTGATTTCAACGGTGAAATTTCGGAGAACCGCGAAGCCGCAGCCGAAACGGCGGCAAACCTGACCGTCCTGGTTGCCGATGACAACGCGGTGAACCGCAAAGTTGCCCTGTTGCTGCTCGATAAATTGGGTTTTCGAGCCGATGTCGCGTGCAACGGTTTGGAGGTTTTGGAGCTGCTCCGCCAAAAATCCTACGACGTCGTTTTTATGGATGTGCAGATGCCGGAAATGGACGGTTTGGAGGCGACCCGCCGAATCTGCCGCGAATGGCAGCCGCAAAATCGCCCGCGGATCATCGCGATGACCGCCAATGCGATGAGCGGCGACCGCGACCAATGTCTGAATGCCGGAATGGACGATTATCTGAGCAAACCGATCAGAAAGGAGGATTTGATGACGGCTCTCGAGAGATGCGAAAAAATTAATGGTGACGAAGCGGTTTCGAACGATGAAAACGAACCCCGCGAAATCGAAACTTTCGATGAAACGATGTTCAAAAGTTTGGCGGATTTTTCGCCCGACGGCGGCGAGGAAATAATCGCCGAACTGATCACGATCTTTCTCGAAGAAGCGCCGAAAGGTCTGGGAAATCTGCAAAAAGCCGTCCGCGAAAACGATTTGAAAAAGACCGAAACGGCGGCGCACGGGTTAAAGGGCAGCTGCGCGACGATCGGCGCGGCGCGCACGGCGGTTTTATGCGCCGAACTTGAAAAAAGGGCTTTTCACGGAGAATTGCAGGAAGGCGAAACGCTTTGCCGGGAAATCGACGAGGAATTAAAACGTGCCTTCGAAGTGCTGGAAAGCAAATTATTGGTCAATAAATAAAAGCGAGTTTGAAAGTCCGGTTGCTTTTGTCAAGCATTATATTCAAAAATAGGATTTGTTTTGGAATCCGGGTGTTTTTTTTAACAGACTTTTCGAAAAATAATAAGTACTTTGTTTTTTAATTTCGAATTTATAAGATTCTTAACTTTGCGTCTTTGCGCCTCGGCGGGAATTGTATTATCGCAGGGTTGACGAGGCGCAAAGCAATGGTTTACCGCAAAGGCGCGAAGGAAGAACAAAGGAAAATAAAAATTAGATTACAATGCAATAGGTTTCAAAAAACCTTGTATTTTCAATTCCGTGATCCGGCAAACAAGTTCGAAAAAAAATATCCCCGCTTATGCAGAAAATATTGATCGTTGACGACAATCGAAGCGTTTTGAATCTGCTGCGAACAATCTTGACTGCGCAGGGCTGGGGCGTTGAAACAGCGATGACGCCCGAACGCGTATCGGAATTGACCGCCGAGGAAAAATTTGACCTGATCATCTGCGATATAAATCTCGAAGCCGAGCAGACGGGTTTGGATCTGCTGCGCCAGCTGCGCGATCTTTGTCCGATAATTTTGATCACCGGCGCGGGCACACTGGAAACCGCCGTCGAAGCCGAACGCGAAGGCGCCTGGGACATCATTGCCAAACCTTTTGATGTTGACGGAATTGTCGCGACCGTCCGGCGGGTTTTGGCAGAAAAGCACGAAAAAGGCGAACTCGTTGCGGATGAAAATTTCATCAATATTTCCGAAGCCGACCTGCTCGGGCGTTCGCCGCAGATGGTTTCGCTTTACAAAAAGATCGCCCGCGTCGCGCCGACCAATTCGACCGTGCTGGTGACGGGCGAATCGGGAACGGGCAAAGAACTGGTCGCCCGCGCCGTCCATAAATACAGTTTGCGAACCGGTGCCGCTTTTATTCCGATCAATTGCGGCGCGTTGACCGAAACACTGCTTGAATCCGAGCTTTTCGGTCATAAACGCGGCGCTTTTACCGGCGCGATTAACGACCGGCGCGGGCTTTGGGAAGAAGCCGGCGGCGGCACGCTTTTTCTGGACGAGATCGGCGAAACAAGTCAGGCAATGCAGGTCAAATTGCTGCGCGCCCTGCAGGAAAAGGAAATCCGGCGCGTCGGCGATTCGCGCCCGACGAGAGTTGATACGCGGATCATCGCGGCAACCAATCGCGATCTCGAAGATGAGGTCAAAGCGGGCAGATTTCGGGAAGACCTTTTTTATCGTTTGAATGTCGTGACGCTTCAAATTCCGCCGCTCCGCGAGCGTCGCAGCGATATTCCGCTGCTTGCCGAACGATTTATCCGCCGCGCCGCCGTCAATTCGGGACGCCAGCTGAAATTTTCGGAAGATGCCTTAAAATTGATAATCTCCTACGATTGGTTCGGCAATGTCCGGGAACTCGAATCGGCGATCGAACACGCCGCGCTCAACACGCTTTCGGTGACGATCAACCCCGAAGATCTGCCCGACAAAATGCAAACGGCGACCGTGCGCGCCCGCGCCGCCGCCGTCCGCTCGCCGCTTGCCGATCTCTACGCCGATTTTCCGTCGCTCGACGAATTGGAACGACGCTATTTGGTTTATCTTTTGGAAGCGCTCGGCGGCAGCCGCACGCGCGCCGCCGAGATTTTACGCATCAACCGCCGCACTCTTTATCGAATGGCGGAACGCTTCGGGATCAATCTGGAAGGCGAATAATCAACAAAAGATAAGTTTTTTGTTCAAGTGCCGACGGTTTATGTTCGATTTATTACATTAGCCTTGATAAATTTTCTTTACACGTTAATTAGATTGTGTTACTGTCCGAATTGATTTCAGATTTATAACTTCCCACAGATCAAAAAAGTTCACATTCCGGGGAAGGTAAAACAGGTTATTTTCACAGTCTTTTAGAAGAAGTTGGTTTT
>CADEFG010000708.1 GCA_902826505.1 uncultured Acidobacteriota bacterium | reverse complement strand
ATTTACCGACGCGCTCGATAAAGCTGCCGGACAAACCGGTCAGGCGCGGCAGCCGGTGCGTTTATCGGCGAAAGCCATGGCGAATGTCGAAGTCGAACCGCGTCGAGTGGGACGGCGAACGCCAAAATCATCACGAGCGACGGCAGCGCGGTCGGCGGCATTTATTTGACGCACCTCGCGCACGAACTCGGTCACGTGCTTTTTATGGGACATCCGGGCGATCCGTTCGGAATGTTTAACCCGAGCACCAACAATCTGATGTGTCCGAGCGGCTGGCGGCGCGACAATCCTGCGCGAAACAGCCTGAACAATCGGGATCACGTCGCCAACCCGCTGTTGACTTTCGTTTTAAAAGCGCGAACGGGGGGAACGGATTGCACCGCCAGCGCCGACTGCGGCGCATGCCCGTAAAATTTTGGATTCATCATAAAATAGAATGTTGAATTGTTCATTAAAAAGTCGGTTATGAAGATTATTAAGTTATTAAATGTTAATACGGAAGTAGGAAACCAGATGATTTTAACGGATTTTCTCCTCCGCGTTTTGCATCGAATACTGAATAATTCGGGAGGATAAAACGATGAAAAAAAATATTAAAATCCAATTACACAAAAATTCAGTTCCGAGATTTTTGCCCGTGTTTTTGACAGTTTTATTAGTTCTGTCCGTTTTTTCGCTGACTGCAATTGCACAGATTGTCAGAACCAAACCGCCGGTCGTCAAACCGACGCCGCAGGTGGGGCAAAAAACTGTTGTTATTAAAAGCAGGGGCGTTCGGCAGCCGCGGGTCGAAACCGGGCAGCTAAACACACTTCCGCCGCCAAATCCGCTGACATTGGCGGAACAGACAAGTTTGCTTACTGAGCTTATGAAGGAAAACGGATTCGGTCAAATGCCGATCGTCGCGACACCTTTTCTAAAATTTGACGCGCGAACGACCTATGTTGCCGACAAAGGCTGGATAAATTTCTATAATCCCAGTAATGTCAGAGCTTACGACAACAACATTTTTTTTGAATATGGGAAAAAATCGCAGGTTACAATCGGTTTTAAACCCGAGCGGGTCGGTCAATGGTTTCTAATCGATTGCCGGATTGACGGCGGAAGTCCAAACTACCTGGACGATACGTTCACGATTTCCACTCCGAACGGAGATATCAAGTCAAAAGTAACGGTCGTCGGCAAAGGACATCTGCAAGCAGTTGTGATCGCACAGGATACGGCTTTGCAGGTCGTCAATATCGAACGACCGAATGGAGCATGGAATCTTTATTCGTGCGAAATAACTTCACCGAATTAAAAACGCGGTGACAAATTTGGAAAAATGAATTGTCATGATTTTATTGGCGTAGATTTTAGCGGCGCTGTTTGATAATTATTGATAGAAGATATAAAAAACCGTGCCGCCGCTTTCCTGAAACGCGCCGATTCGCGCGGTCGCCATCATTTTTTTGACATTGGTCGTCCCGCGGTTCAAAATCTCCGCCGCGCTTTCCGGCGTTTCGCGCTTGACCCAGCCCCAACTCGGATAAGGCTTGTTTGAAGGCGCCGCCATTAACGCCGGACGATAAAAAATGTAAAATTTGTTGTCGAGCGTGGCAACGTCCGAATCACGCAAATAAATCGTGTAACCGCCTTCGCGGCTCAGGAATTTCTTCGCGTCGTCCACGTTTTCCGAGATTTTCCAACCCCAGCCGCCCGCGATTCCGCCCGCAATGTCGCGATAGAAAACGAAGTAGTTTTGGGGTTTGTTGGTCGTTTTCGCCCCGCAAATTCTAAATTCTTTCGCGGTACCCGCATTGATGAAAAGCAGCGCTTCATCGGCGGAATCAAATCTTTTCGCGACCCAGAGCGGGTTCGGTTTCGCCGTTTTCGGCAGCAGCGCCGTTTGATAAAAAACGTGAAAGTTGACGCCGCCTTTATTCGTTCCGACCGCCGTTACCCGAAAATCGTCCGGCGCATTGGCTTTCTCGCCGTTGATGAATTGGAGAACTTCGGTTTGAGTCGAAAATTGGAAATGACTCCAGATTTTTATTAAAACATCCGCCGGCGGTTTTATCCTGACCGGTTTTTGAGCCGCCGTTTCACTTTGAAACACGAACGACAGCGTCAGCATAAATAGCGTAATTATTATAGTTTTGATTTTCATATTCTTCACCTCAGGGCAGATTTGGAGTATTGATCGAACACGCCCTTACATACCAAAAATCGTTACCGTCGGTTGAAGGTTTCCAAATCAAAATACTCTGCCAAGCAGTATTTTGCGAAAGGACAAATGTATGAATCAAACCATTGTTTTCGGCGGAAATTTCTGTTTTATTTCCATCAGGTCCGGCAACCGTAAATAAGCCAGCGGACGAAACCAGACAGGAAATCACATACCACTTTCCGGGGGCGCTCGGCTTGAAGTTGATTCGCAATGAGCTTACATTTTCACCAAGCATCGCCGCATTGACACGGGGCGAAACTGCGGTTGGCTTGTAGAATTCGAGGCTGGCTTTTTGGTTAATCATGGGAACTTGAATGTTGAGATCGGCGAATTTTTCGAGGGGCATCGAACCGTCTAACTTTACCGCGAAACCGTTTTCATACATCGCTTGGGCGAGATTCCGCGAAATGTCCGACAAACTGATCGCAGCTGGCGAAGAAAACTCGGGCAGTTTCGTGATCTGTAAATCGGCGCGAACGATACTTTTTCCTTTAAAAATCTGTTTCTTTTGTACAATTGCGGTCGGCGGTTTTCTTCTGACAACTTGGGAAAAGGTCGTTTGCCCGTTAAAGATCGCAATAACTGCCAGCATTTCGACCAATTTAACCGCCAATTTTCTGATTAGGTTTTTGTGTTTTTGCCTGATCATTTTTTACCTCCTCCCGTTCGATCATTAATAGTTTTTAGCTGCCGGGTGTTGTCACCACAAACGTGCTGAAAAAGCAAAAGGATAAATTTGATTTGGTCTGAAACTGCCGTTAA
>CADEFG010000707.1 GCA_902826505.1 uncultured Acidobacteriota bacterium | reverse complement strand
TAAAATCGAGATTTTCGACCCGACCAAAATAAATTTTGAAGACAGTCAGGGCGGACTCTGGATCGGCGGAACGGCTTTGACGCATCTCAAAGACGGAAAAATCGAACATTTAAGCAAAAACGCGGTGTTTCCGAACGGCGCGGATTTTCATTCGTTCTGGGAAGAATCCGACGGCAGCGTGTGGTTTGCCAACGGCGGCAGAAGAAATCCCGGACTCGGTCTGGTTCGTTACAAAGACGGACAATTTTCGAGTTTCGGAAAAGAATCGGGGCTTTCGGACGCGAGCATTCAAAGCGTTTTCAGAGATCGCGAAGGGACGGTCTGGCTGGCGACCAACAAAGGGCTCAATCGCTTGCGCAAAAAAGTCATTTCGGCTTACAGCGTACGAGACGGTTTGAGCAACGCCGAAGTTTATCCGCTCTACCGCGACAGCCTCGACAATATCTGGATCGGCACGACGAAGGGTTTGAATATTTATCGAAACGGGAAATTCGAGAACGTCGATTTTACGCAAACCGGCAAAATCAATTCCGAGGTCGAAATTTGGCGAAACCGGCAAATGTCGATCCAAGCGCTCTTTGAAGATTCAAACGGGAAGATGTGGATCGGCGTCGCGGGCGGAATTTACGTCGCGCAAAACGGGCTGATCGAGATGCTCAAGGTTTCGCAAGGTCATCACGTCAACACGTTTTGGCAAGACGCGGACGGAAAAGTTTGGGTCGCGACCAGCAAAGGAATTCTGGTTTTCAACGATTATCAATTAGAAAAATTTTACACGGAAAAAGACGGTTTACCGAACGAATTTATGACCGTCGTTCACAAGGATTCGCGCGGGAATCTGTGGTTTGGCGGGTACGGCGGTTTGTCGCGTTTTGAGAACGGGCAATTTACCAATTTCACGACCAGGGAAGGTTTGACCGGAAATTATATCCGCTCGATCTATGAAGACGCCGACGGCGTTCTCTGGATCGGGACTTACGACGAAGGTTTGAGCCGTTTCAGCGGCGGTCGTTTTGTCAATTACAAAGTCGAGGACGGATTATTCAACAACGGCGTTTTTGCGATTCAGGAAGACGCGCGCGGTTATTTTTGGATCAGCTCGAACGGCGGAATTTACCGCGTCAAACGTCAGGAACTAAATGATTTTGCGGACGGGAAAACCGATAAAATAATCAGCGTCGGCTACGGCAGACAGGACGGAATGCTGAGCGGCGAATGCAACGGCGGCAGACAGCCGTCGAGCGTCAAAGACGCGGAAGGGAATTTTTGGTTTCCGACCCAGGACGGCGTCGCGGTCATTAATCCCGAAATGGAAAGTCATAATTTTCAGCCGCCTTCGGTCGTCATCGAATCGGCAACCGTCGAACGAGAAAAGATCGACATCAACAATGGCTTGAGAATCGAACCCGGACAAAAAAACGTCGAAATAAATTTTACGGGCATCAGTTTAATAAAATCCGAACAGGTAAAATTTAAATACAAACTCGAAGGTCACGACGCCGGCTGGATTGACGCGGGCACGCACCGGACGGCTTATTATTCGTATCTGCCGCCCGGAACTTATCAATTTCGCGTCAAAGCCGCGAACAGTGACGGCATCTGGAACGAAGAAGGCGCGACTGTCAGTTTGGAACTCAAACCGTTCTTTTATCAAACCACAGAGTTTTATTTGCTCTGCATTGCGATCAGTACCTTATGTTTGTTTCTGGTCTGGCAATTCAGTGTTTACCAATTAAAGACGCGCGAGCGGCGATTGGCGAAGTTGGTTTCCGAAAAAACCGAAGAACTCAAAAAAGCGAACGAGGAGCTCCAGCATCTGGCAAATTCCGACGGTCTCACAAAGGTCGGAAACCGCCGTCTGTTTGAAGAATTTTTCGCCGACGAATGGCATCGGGCGATTCGTTTCAAGACCGAAATTTCGCTCATTCTGCTCGATATCGACCATTTCAAACTCTTCAACGACAGTTACGGGCATCAGGCGGGAGACGATTGTTTGAAAAAAGTTGCCGAAGCCTTACGAAAAACGATTCATCGCCCGACCGATCTGGTTGCCCGGTTCGGCGGCGAAGAATTTGCCATTATCCTGGGCGGCACCGATCTGAAAGGCGCTTTGACGGTTGCCCAACAAGCGGCGGAAAATGTCAAAGCGCTGCAAATTCTGCACGAAAAATCTCAAACCAGCGATTATTTAACGGTAAGTGTCGGCATCGCGACGACTTTCGTCAAATTCGGAATGGCGGAATCCGAGCTCATCAAAGCGGCGGACGAAGCGCTTTATCAGGCAAAAGCCAACGGTCGTAACCAAATCGTTTCAAATGACCGCACCCAAATATTCGAGCCGGCGGCTGTTTTGGTCGAGGAACTGGTCGGCATCAACTAAATTTTTTCGAACTTCAAATTAAAAAAAAGAGGCGCTTAAAATTACGAAATTTAAGCGCCTCTTTTTTTATAAAGACACGCGCGGTCGCGTCTCGGCGTGCTTGTTTGATTTCCGCCGCGTTGTTCAAAATAAGCGTTTTTGTTTGTCTGAAAATTTGTTAGACTTTAAATAATGAACTTCAAGGAATTATCGGAAAACCTTTCGCTCGCCGGTTACGAATTTTACCGGCGCGGCTGGGTGATGGGGACGAGCGGGAATTTCAGCGCGAAGATTTCCGACGCGCCGCTCCGGCTCTGCATCACGGCAAGCGGCAACGACAAGGGCGCGCTCGACGAAACGCATTTTCTCGAAATCGACGACAACAGCGACGTTTTGCAAGGATTCGGACGACCTTCGGCGGAAACGATGATCCATCTGACGATTTACCGGATGCGGAAAAATGTCGGCTCGATCCTTCACACGCATTCGGTTTGGGGGACGATTTTGTCGGACGTTTGGTTTGAAAATGGCGGCATCGAGATCGAAGGCTACGAGATGCTCAAAGGACTCGCGGGCGTCAGAACGCACGAACACCGGGAAATTGTCCCGATCGTCGA
>CADEFG010000706.1 GCA_902826505.1 uncultured Acidobacteriota bacterium | reverse complement strand
GGATTCGGCGTGGTCGGAGTCGGGTTGACGATCACCGTCGTATTGTTGTTGATGATCGTCACGTTGCGACGATTGCGGCGGCTACTCCGGCGGCATTCGATATTAAAATCGGAATAATTATCGTCGTAACCGAGCGGAAACCAAATTACCCGCCCGTTCCAGGTGCCGATCGAAATCATTCCGGGCGACCACCAGCTGCGGCGCCAGCGATAATAGCCGTAAGGCGCCCAAACCCAGTAACTGCCGTCCCAAACCCAGCGTCCGTGATGATAGGTCGCCCAGCCCCACGGCTCGTCGTTGACCCAGGTCCAGCCGTAAACCGGAACCCAGCGCCAATGCCCGTAACGATACGGCGACCAGTCCGCATAGCTTGAAATCGAATTGGCGTAAGGTTTCCAAACGTAGCCGTATTTTTTCGTGTAAATCCATTCGCCGTATTCGCTCAAATCCTCCGCGCCGTAAATATCGCGGTCGTAATATTTGTCGTAATACGCGTCTTTCAAACGTTTCGCGATGATCGCGTCGCGCTGGAGAACCCATTCGTCGAATTCGTCCGCGCGGCGGGCAATCGTGTCGGTTTCATAATCGCCCGCGTAATTGCCTTCGATAAAGATTCGCGCCGTCCGACCGTTGCGAAGCGTAAAACCCGTAGTTTGCTTGTAAACTTTGGCTTCGCCTTCTTCGGTCGCCGTGACGCGAATCTCCGAATTGCGCTCGCTTCCAGCATCAACGCGAAACATTCCGGCTTTTTCGATCGAAACGGTCGTCTCGGGCGCGTCAATCTCGAAATAGCTTTTCGATTTGTCAAAATTCAAAAAACGCACGCTCATCGTGCCCTGCGGCAAACTGACCGCGATGCCTTCGTCGCGCAAGGTCGTGAATTTAAAATAGGCGTTTTCCCATAAACGAATATGATTAAAGCTGTCGAGTTGAATCTCGACGACGGTATTCGCGCCCGTCGAAATTTCGTCGCCTTCGACCAGCGGAAGATTGAGCGCGGCGCGTTCCCATTCCTGTTTATCGCCGTCCTCGCTGCTAATGCGCCGAATCTGCACATCGCCGCGGATAAAACTGATTCGCGCGACCCGTGCCGTCACTTCGGGCGTATAATCGTCCGCCACGACGCCGAAAGCGTTTCCGGCGTTTACAAATAAAAGGGGCAAAAAGAAAAAAACTGCCCAAAGAAATCTCTTCGCTAAACGCATAAAATATTTTTCTCCTTGAATGTGTTGCTTCTATGGGAAGAGCAGTTGGGCGAAAAACTCAACTTTTGCTTGTACTTACAGCAATTTTTATACCTCGCTCATAAAAAATCGGGACATTGAATTTTATGCAGCATTTATCGGAAGATTTGCGATTCGCGATTTTCGAAGTTTAACCAAATCGTGCAGCGCGAAAAACTTCGAGATACGAAATCGTATATTCAAAGATTAAATTCAAATTTGACCCGGAATGAAAGAATTGGTTTAGCGCGACATAAAATAGAAAACGCCGATGACCGCGCCGGTGATCAGGATTATCATGATGATCGCCACTCCGATTTTCGAATCGCCGGACGCTGAATTCTGCGCGTTAATTTGATAATTCAACTTTGGATCGGCTGTTTGAATCTGCGTTCGCGAAATATCGATATTTTCGCCGCGCCCGATCGCTTCGACCGCGTCTTTCGCTTCCTTTAAACCGGCGCCGGTCATTTCACGAAAAAGTTTGATCGCTTCAATTTTGTTTTCGCCCTGCAAAAGTCTTTGAATTTCGGCAACGATTTGTGCATTCGACTGAAAACCCGCCGGCGCGGCTTTAATCTTCATTGCGGAAACGTCAAGGCTTTTGCCCGCTTCGATCCGGTCAACCGCGTCTTTTGCGTCTTTTAACCCGACGCCGAAAGCTTCGCGAAAAAGTTTGATCGCGTAAATTTTTTGCCCGCTTTGCAAAAGTCTTTGAATCTCGCCGATTTTCAAAGCTTTTCCCGCCGGCGACGACAAATCGCCGGAAGCGACATTTCCGGCATCGCCGAAAACGTCTGAACTTTGAGTCAAGCCGGACGGGACGATCACGTTGCTTTCGCAAAAACGGCATTTCTCGATCGGCGTGCCTTCAAATTCGAGAGTCGCCGAACACGCCGGACATCTGAAACCTTCTGCCATAATTAAAAGAAAACTTAGCGCTGAACTTTTGCAACAAAGATTTTTCGATTATAAACTAAATTTCCGATAAAAACTTGGATTTACGAGGACAGATAAAATGAAAAAATTTACAATATTCGGTTTTATAATTTTAGCTTTGAGCATTTCGGCTTTCGGACAGAAAAAAACGACCGCTAAGGTTGATTCATCAAAAGACGTGCGCGCCGTTTTCGATCGTTTGGTCGATGGCATCAAAACGGCGGACGCGGCAAAAGTGATGAGCGTTTACAACAAAAGCGAAGATATACTCTTTTTTAACAACAACGGTTCGGTCACGCGCAGCTGGGAAACGATGCGCACCAACCGCGAAGCATCGTATAAAAACGCGACGAACGTTTCTTTGGAAACGACCGGCGTGCGCGTCGAAATGCTCGGCACGACTGGCGCGTATTTGACCTGCAAATGGAAACAGCAGCAGGAATACAACGGCAAGCTCGAAACCGCTTCGGGCAGAATGACGCTGGTTTTTAAACTTATCGGCAAAGAATGGAAAGTCGTTCATCTGCACACTTCGCCCGATAATCCCGACGCAACGCGACCCGTTCTGGATTCCGAAAGAGAAAAACAATAAGGATTTTTTAGCCACCGGGAACACAGAGTACAGAAAGGTAAATTATTTCTCTAAAAACTCTGTGCTCCCGGTGGCTAAATCTTTTCCAAAATAACCTGCGCGACGGCGTGGTCGGTCGTGTGCGAGATCGAAAGATGAATCTTGTTGCCACCGAGATTTTCAAGTAAAATGCGCGCTTCGCCGTAGATCGTCAAACTCGGAACGCCCTGCGAATCGTTCAAAA
>CADEFG010000705.1 GCA_902826505.1 uncultured Acidobacteriota bacterium | reverse complement strand
TCTTTTGTTTCAGCGGTTGGAGTGAAATGCTTATTATTCAACTTAAATCGAGCGTGCCAAAAATAGCATTTCTTTTGCTTATTATATTTCTTCTCGATCTTCATATTTGTTGCTTACATAAGATTTTATACCAAGTGTGCAATTTTGTCTTGCACCAATAGAAAAGTTGTATTAAAATATTCGGGTAATTTGAGAAAAGATTCGTACGACCATATAACAAATCTTTTTCAAATAAATTCATTGAAATTTTGGAGTTTATAAATACCGGGCTTATATGGTCAGCCCGAAGAAGAAAGAACTCGCATTGTAATTACACGAGATACTCGCGTAATTTACGATGCGAGTTTTTTTGTTTAAGAAAAAAGAAAAAGCGACTTAGTTTAGATGACGAATTTTGAGAAAACAATCTTGGAACGATTGGACACGCTGACCAAAGCGGTTGAATCCTTACGTTCCGATTTTACTATTTCTCAAATCACATACTTTGAAAATCTTCCGCCGACAGCAATGGTTGGGGTAGATTATGTAGCCTATCGCTTCGGTTGTAGTGAAGCGGCAGTTGTTCGCGGCAGATTCGATACTAATAAAATCCCTCGTTTTAGAAATAAACCAATTGCTTTTATCAAGCGAAATGTAGATGCAATTTGGCACGAATTGAATAAACCCGTTTCTGAAATTGCGGCGAAATATCGCCACAAAGCAAACAAAAAATAGTTAAGAAATAAAAAGAGGACAGTCTTTTTCAAGCTAAGGATTTGGTCAGAATGTCCGCTACGGTAATAAAAAAGTAAAGGCAGAAAAATTATTTTAATGGCAGAGCAATTCGGCAAAATAGACTTTAAACTCGCGTGTCGTTTCGATGAATTATCGCGAAACGAGATTCGCGTTTTGGTTTATCTATACGCTTGCCGCAACGAAGAAACAGGGCAATGTAATCCAAGGCGGAAAACAATCTGCAAAAACATCAAACTCGATAAAGGAAATCTTTCAAAAGCAATTTCCGGGCTTCAAGATAAAGGCTTCCTCATTGAATTTTCGGACGGCTCTTTTGAGCTTATATCGGCAGAGAACATTGTAAATCCAAATTTAGAAGTTGTAGAAACACCAACCGAGAAAGTTGTTAAATCAACGACAGAAGTTGTAAAAACACCAACCAAAAGTTGTAGAAACACCAACTCGCATATAAATGAATTTGAACAGAAAAAGAACAGAGAAAGAACAGAAACAACCAAAAACATTGCCGATAAATCAGCGCGTTTGGTAGAAAAAAATCCCGTCGAGGTTGAGGTCAAAAAGTCCGTTACGGAAAAATTGCCTACAAAGTCAAGACCGCCGGAATATAAGCGGTTTCGAGAAGCACTCTTTAACTTACATCGCACACGACTTAATGGGGCAATACCGGATGCCGCCGCGCAAAATATGGCTATCTGTTGGCTTTTTGACAACAGTTTCAGTGTCGGGGATTGTTTGATGCTCTACGCGGAACAGGTAAAGGAATTGAAGCCGAACGGATGGCGGGCGGCAGTAAGTTGGCAAACAGTAAAAAAACAAATTCCAGACTGGGTTTCTCAAGGAAAACCAATCTTAGAGAGGAAAAATGAAAAAAGCATTCGAATCAATACCAACGGACATCAAAAGAGCGACGGAAAATCTAACGCCGAGATCCTCAGAAACCGCGATTTCTCGGACTTCGATGGGTTTGACCCAGTTAAAGCCTTCGGTTGAACCAAACGCGGCGGAAATTGTCAGTAAAATTCTCGACCGCTTTCGCCTTGCGTCGGGTTTTAATCTAAAACCCGACGAAGAGGAAACCAAAATGCGTGTTATTGCGTGGCTCGAAATCTTAGGGACGGCGAAAATTCCGGTGAAATATTACGACCGGCTTTACCAAAAAGCAATGGTTACGCGCGGTCGGCGGAAGGGTCAAGGCGTTCAAGTTTCTTATTTCATTGCTCCAGAGGATTTAATTGCCGAATATGATGAATTTTTACGAGAACTCGCCGACAGGGAAAATGAAGAGCTTAAACAATGCTCTCAAATGCACGACGATGAGGAAGATAGGTTAATTTCTTATTTCTTTTGTAATGAAGTAGAAATTATTCTGCCGTGCCACGAATGTCGTGGTGAAGCACATCGCAAACGTATTGCCGAAAGACTTGACCGAAAAAAAGAAAATCGTTTGCGGTTAGTCGAAAAATCAAACGGAATTAAGTTTTCTGATTAGTTCGGAAGTATCGTAAGTTGGCGAGTTTACTGCTTTATTTACGGCGTGTGATGCCATTTCTGACGCGGGAAACGGCACTAGAAGGCTTTGCAAGCTACCTGTGTTTTTGTAAGTGAGTTCGGTAATTTTATAAAGGTTGATTTGCGCTCTGATTTAGCTTATCTATCAAGTTAAAGAAAATTTCAAATGCTCAAATTGAGCATTTGAAATTTTCTAATAAAATCAACAGCTTAGCAAAATAATTCAGCTACTTTTTAAGTATCGTTTACCTACTCACTTTACATAAATCATCATTTTCGGCACGTTTTTTGTCCGGCTTTAGTATGGCAACTTTTTCAAGTTATCAAATTGATAACTTGAAAAAGTTACTTAGAATCAATAGTTTAATAAAATTTGAATAGTAGATTTTGACTTGCAAGTAAATTTTTACATTTACAGAAAGATTCACCTATAAATAAAAGGTGATTTTTCGCTTGCCTCTGTTTTTACAAGAACCCAATTTTTGAGAACTTGCGATTTACGATTTTTATTAATTTCAGCGATGAAAATTTTGATCTGAAATTTCTAAAATTGCGTTTTTTTATCGTCGCTCATAGGTAACCTGGTAAAACTTGTCGTAATTTCACGACATAGTTATTCCCATTCTAAATTTTCCTGCTCGTATTTTTATTGTTTGCCCCGTAAACACAGGGCTATAAAGATAAATTTCAAATTTTCACTCTCAAATTTCAGCTTCAATTTTTGCTATGTGTATTTTTTTACATT
>CADEFG010000704.1 GCA_902826505.1 uncultured Acidobacteriota bacterium | reverse complement strand
TCTATCGGTGGTCGAAGAACTGAAAAGCCTCGAACCGTTCGGCGCGGGCAATCCGAAACCGATTTTTGCGACCAAGGAATTGTTTCTCAAAGACGAACCGTTCGTCATGAAAGAAAAGCACCTCAAGCTGAAGCTCACGGACAAAAACGGCAAGCAATTCGAGGCGGTTTGGTGGGACGGCGTCGAAAAATCAAAGGGGCAAACTCTTAAACCCAAAACTTGCATCGAATTAGCCTATACGGCGGAAGCAAACACCTGGCAGGGAAATACGCGGCTTCAACTTGTCGTGGAAGATTTAAGAACGGATAATTAGCTAATGCTTGTTTCGGACGCAAAAAACCAGAATATACAAAAATTGCAGAAACGCGCGAATCTGCCGAAGTATTTCCGCTTCGGGGCGATCGCGGCGCTGGTTTTGACGGTTCTGGCGATTGGAATCGGGTTTTACATCGGTCGGAGCCGGCAGGAATTTCGCCTGAAACCCGAACACGCGAAACTTTCGAAAGATGTGGTCGCCGAAGTCAACGGTTATGAGCGAACCGAAACCGAAGGCGATATCAAAAAGTTTTATATCAAAGCCGACAAGGCGACGACTTTTTCGGACAATCACCAGGAACTCCAGAATGTTTTATTAAAGGTCTTTGACGAAAAGGGCGAAGGTTTTGACCAGATAACTTCCGACAAAGCGCTCTATATTCCGGCGGACAATAAAAATTTCACGACCTATTTTGCGGGCAATGTAAATATCGAAACGCGTGATGTTCTAAAGGTGAAAACCGAACAGATCGTTTATACGAAAGACGCTGAAACGGTCGAAACCGAAGATCTGATCGAGTTTGAAAAAGAAAACATTTCGGGTAAATCGCTTGGCGCCTTCATCAGGATCAGGGAAAAAAAGTTTGAATTGATGAAGGATGTCGAAATCAATGCGTTTGCCTTGAATCCGCAGGACGAGCTGACCAAAAGCAAAATTCAAAGCGCGAAAATTACCGCCAGCTACGCGATGTTCGATCAGACCGCCGAAAAGATCGAGCTTAAAGAGAATGTTTTTATCGGAATTATTCCGAACGGGCAAAACGCCCAAATGTCGCAGCCGACCGACATCAGATCAAATCACGCGGTCGCCGGTTTCACGAACAAAGAAATCCGCCAGATCGATCTCACCGGCAATGTCGATGTTTACCAGAAACCGACGAGCGCGAACTCAAAATGGACGCGCACCACAGCCAACAAAGCAGTCACCAAAATCGAAAATGAACTGAAAAGTGTCGAATTAACCGAAAATGTCGAGATCGAAACGACGACGAATGACGCGAAACCGACCAAAATAAATACGCAGTTTGCGCTTTACGAAAAGGATATTGACCGTTTTCATTTGAAAAACGGCGTTCACATTATCACCGTCGAAGATGCTTCGCCGACCAATATCAAAGCCTCCGAAGCCATTTACGAGCAAACGAACGGGCGGATTTTTCTCAACGGCAACGCGGAAATCGACAGCGGCAACGAATATTTGAAAGGCGACAATCTGACGGCGGAGCTTTATCCGACTAAAAAGATCAAATATTCTTACGCCAAAGGCAATGCTTATCTCAAACAAACTTCGCCCGACCAAACGACCGAAGTTTCAGCCAATGAATTAAACGCGATTTTCAATGAAAATGAGCAAATGCAAGCGGCAAACACGCTCGGCACGAGTCACGCGGTTTTGGTTCCGGCGCAAGCCGCTGATTATTCCAAAGTGACGCTCTCGGCGCCAAATGCGATTCATCTGAATTTTCGCACCGACGGTCTGCTCGATCAGATGCAAACCGAAGGGCGCACGACGATACAGATGAACGCGCCGAAAACGAGCGCCGATGCGGCAAATAAAATACTGACGGCAGACGCGGTCAAAACCGTTTTCAATCCGAACGGCAAGGATCTGACACGCGCCGAAGCGGTCGGCAACGCCGAGCTTTTGATCGAACCGTTGCAGAATTCTGCGACAAATTACAAAACGACGATCACCGCGCCGCGTTTTGACTGCGAATTTTTCCCGACCGGCAACAACGCCAAGGTTTGCATCGTCCAAACAAAAACAAAAACCGTCCGTGTGCCGACCGTGCCGGACGAAAAACGCGGAATGCAAACTTTGCTCGCTGATAAATTACACACGCAATTTAACCAGCAAACTCAAGATTTAAAACAGATCGACGCGCTCGGCAACGCGAAATTTTCCGAGCTTGACCGCCACGGAATCGCCAATCAAATAAATTTTACGGCGGATGATCAAGTCGTCCGGTTTCGCGGCGGCGAGCCGACCGTTTGGGATTCGAAAGCGCGGGCAAAAGCCGACGAGATCGATTGGGATACGAAATCGGAAAAATCGTTTTTACGCGGCAATGTCAGCACGACCTATTACAACCAAAAACAAACCAACGGGGCGACTCCGTTTACCGCCGGCGACAAACCCGTTTATCTGACTTCGGCTAACGCGGAGTTTAACCACGCCGAAGAAACCGGACTTTACACCGGAAATGCGCGGGCTTGGCAGGAAAATAATTACGTCCGGGCGGAAAAATTACTGCTCAAACAAAAAGAAGGACAGCTTTTCGGCGAAGGTTCCGTGCAGAGCGTATTGTATAATACGAAAAAGCAGGAAAAAGCCAAAGAATCGAGCGTTCCCGTTTATGCTTCTTCCCAAAAATTGTTCTACAATCGTGAAAATCGCATTCTTCGATATGAAGAAAACGTCGATATTCGCCAGGGCACAGACCGGATCACGGCGGGGCTTGCCAACGTTTATCTGAACGAGAAAAACGAGATGTCAAAAACGATCGCCGAAACAAATGTGGTGATTACCCAACCGACACGCCGCGCAATCGGCGATTGGGTGCAATATACCGCCGAAAATGAAATCGCTATTTTGCGCGGTAATCCCGCCCGGATCGAGGATTCGGAAAACGGTTCGTCGCAGGGTGCGGAAGTTTCGATCTATATGCGGGAAAATCGC
>CADEFG010000703.1 GCA_902826505.1 uncultured Acidobacteriota bacterium | reverse complement strand
GCTTTGCCCAGCGAATCAGAAAACTTTCTTTTTCCGAAACATTGCCGCGTAAGATTAACGCCAGCATTGCCGGAACATAAGTCAGACTCAAAATCAGCGAACCCAAAAGCGCGAAAATCACCGTCAAAGCCATCGGCACGAACATTTTTCCTTCAATTCCGCGAAGTGAAAGAATCGGCAGATAAACAATCGCAATAATCGCCACCGCAAAAACTACGGGACGCGCAACTTCTAGACACGCTTCCAAAATTGTTCGTTCCGGCGGTTCGCGTGATTTTTCGTGCTGTGCTTCGGCGCGACGGCGAACGACGTTTTCGACCATCACAACCGCCCCATCAACGATCAAACCGAAGTCCAACGCGCCCAAACTCATCAAATTCCCTGACACATTGAAAATCCGCATCAAAATCGCCGCAAATAACATCGAAAGCGGAATAATCGTGGCAACCAGCAACGCACCGCGCCAGTTTCCCAAGAGCAGAAGCAAGACGAAAATGACCAGTAATGCGCCTTCAACCAGATTTTTCTCAACCGTGGCAATCGCCCGCTGAACAAGTGCTGTGCGGTCATAAAACGGTTCGATAGTTACGCCTTTCGGCAGAGTTTTGCGGATTTCTTCAATTTTGGCTTTAACCCTTTCGGCAACCGTGCGGGAATTTTCGCCCTTCAGCATAATCGCCATTCCCGAAACGATTTCGCCCTCACCGTTGGTCGAAACCGAACCTTGCCGAATGCTTTGACCTTCGACGATTTCGCCTAAATCTTTGACAAAAATCGGCACACCTTCTTTGCCGGTTTTGACAACAATATTAGTGATGTCCTCCATTTTTTCGACCAAACCGACACCGCGCAAAAGATATTGTTCCGCACCTTTTTCGATATAACCGCCGCCGACTGTGCCGTTATTTTTCATCACAGCATCGTGAACATCACTCAAACTCAAACCGTAGCTTTGCAGTTTTTCGGGCGACAGACGAACTTCGTATTGTTTGCCGTAACCGCCGTGCGAATTAACTTCGGTGACACCTGGAACGCCCATTAATTGACGGCGAATATTCCAGTCGTGAATAGTCCGCAAATCCGTTGCGGTGTAATTACTGCCCGGTTCAGCGCGAACCTCATATTGATAAATTTCACCTAAACCCGTCGCAATCGGACCCATTTCGGGCGAACCGATACCCGGCGGAATCTGTTCCCGCGCCGTCGCCATTCGTTCGAGAATTAGCTGACGGGCAAAGTAAATATCGGTTGATTCTTCAAAAACAATCGTGACATTCGAGATGCCGAATTTAGAAACCGAGCGAATTTCTTCAACGCCCGGAATGCCCGACATCGCCACCTCAACCGGAAAAGTAATCTGCCGTTCAATCTCCAGCGGCGCAAGACTCGGCGCGGAAGTCAAAACCTGCACCTGCACATTTGTTACATCAGGAACAGCATCAATCGGCAAATTTATCAAACTATACGCGCCAGCCGCCGCCATAATCAGAACAAGCAACAGGACGACCAATTTTTGTGCAATCGAAAATCTAATAAGTGCATTTATCATAAAATCTTCTTTCAATCCAAAATCCGAAATCTAAAATCGAATTAGTGATCGTCTCCCATTGCGCCTTTTTCAAGCTGTGTTTTTAAGGTGAAACTTCCTTTGGTAACGACAGATTCACCGAGTTTTAAGCCGCTTTTGACGGAAGTATAACCTTCGGTTTCGCCACCGATTTCGACTTCGCGGACTTCAAACGCGCCGGGTTCATTTTCACGCGGCACAAAAACGATTGTTTTCTCGCCAATTCGCTGAATTGCGGCAGATGCAACGACTAATTCTTCGCCCGTTGTGTCGGAAGTTCCGGCGTAAAATCCGACTTCCGTGAACATCCCCGCCCGCAATTTGCCGTTGGAATTCGGAACTTCCAGACGCACCCGCGCCGTTCTCGTTGTTTCATCGAGGCTTGGATCAATGTAGCCGATGCGTCCGTTGATTGTGCCAATCGAAGCCGATTTAATTTCCGCAACCGAACCGACCGAAAGTTTTCCGACACTTGCCTCCGGCACATTAGCAATGACGTAAACCGTTCCTAAATTCGACACGGAAAAAATCGGAACTGCCGCTTCAATTCCTGCTCCGGCGTTGAATTTTCTTTCGGTAATAAAGCCTGAAAGTGGCGCACGAAGAGCCAATAGCGAAGTATCCTTTGTATGGTCGTCACGGCTGCTGTCAACCGGAACGCCGAGTGAGCGCAATTCGTCTTCGATGTGCCGCAAATCAACTTGGGAGGTTTCGACTTCGGCTTTTGCTTCCTGTATCTCTTTGTTCAGATTGATGTTATTTTGAAAATTGTATTCGGCTAAAGCGGATTTGTAAGTGGCTTCGGCAGTAATCACATCTTTGTTTGCCTTCGCGCTTTCTAAATTTTTCTGCTCGATTTTGTAAGTGGTTTCGGCGGCAAGCAAATCTTTGCCCGCACCTGCGCCAAGTTCAATTAACCGTCTGACTCGTTTGAGATTGGTTTCCGCTTCGTTTAGTTTGGTTCGCGCTTGTGAAACGCCCGAATCGGCTTGGATTTTAGAACGCTTCAAATTGGCTTCGGCTTCATCGAGCCGCGCTTTTGCCTGAAGCACGCCGACGCGATTTTCGGATTTTGTGACCCGTTCAAGTTTTCTTTGGGCAAGTTCATAGCGAGTCCGGGCTTCGTGCATTTTGCCGTGCATTTGAGCAAGTTGTGGACTCGAAATAGTTGCCAAAACCGCGCCCTGATTAACGTAATCGCCGACACCGAAATAGACGTTTTCGATTCGTCCGCCAACTAAAGGCGTTGCCATCTCGGTTTTTTCGGGATTTAGTTCGACGGCTCCAGTGACATAAAGTTTCGCAATCGCCGGACGCTGCGTAACGCCTTCGGTTTCGATTCCGGCGGAGGTCAGTAATTCCGGTTCGAGTTTCACCTCTTTACCTTTTTCATCTTCCGAATTTCCCGGTTCTGCTTTTTTCGTTTCTTCTGCGCCC
>CADEFG010000702.1 GCA_902826505.1 uncultured Acidobacteriota bacterium | reverse complement strand
TTGTTCTGAATATATTCGACCAGCTTTAAAAGCCCGAATGTCATCGCGCCCAAAATGATGACGGCGAAAATGATCGTCGGGATCATCGAGGACGAAGCGCGGTCGTCGGTCAGAACTTCGGGGCGGTAGGTTTTCGGATCGTCACTAACTTCGCCTTCCTGGCTCGAAATCAGCCGTGTATAATCCTGCAATGCCTCGTGTTCGTCAACGCCGACGTATTTCGCATACGATTTAACAAAACCTTTGTTGAAAATTCCGCCCGGCAAAGTTCGGTAATCATCGTTTTCGATTGACGCAAGGTAGTGCGGAGAGATTCGGGTTTGCTCGGCGACTTCACTGATCGAAATCCCGCGCTCTTCGCGGGCTTGCCGCAATTTTTCACCAAGAGTTAATGACATTTTATCTTTTATTTAGCTTTTCCCGACGGTTTAATTCCGCCAATGGACTTAAAGTTGAAATATATCTTTGTTAAACGGCGAATGTCAATCATATCAAACATTTTTGTCGAAGTTTCGGCTTGATATTAAAAGGAGTGCGTGATAGGTTAAGGTTTTACTCAAATCTTGTAATAAAATTAGCGAATTAATTGTCAAAGTGAGGATTAAATAATGAGTCTTGAAGCACTCGGAATGGTTGAAACCAAAGGTTTTATCGGCGCTGTCGAAGCAGCCGACGCGATGGTCAAAGCCGCCAATGTTCAACTGATCGGAAAAGAATATATCGGGGCGGGTTACGTGACGATTTTTGTGCGCGGCGATGTCGGCGCGGTCAAAGCGGCGACGGATGCCGGGGCAGCGGCGGCGCGGCGCGTCGGCGAGCTGATCTCGGTGCATGTCATCCCGCGCCCGCACGGCGAAGTCGAAAGAGTTTTGCCGAAGGGCGGCGCGGTCGGCTACAGCCCGGACGAAAAAGCGATCGGCGGCGCTTCGCGCGGGCAGCTCGGCGAAGGCGGCGGCGGAAGTGCGATCTCCGCGAACGATAAGAGCAAAACACGGAATAAGTAAATTAGATTTGCGATTTTAGATTTTAGATTTTGGATTGGTCGATTTATTCAGGCAAATCCAAAATCCAAATTCTAAAATCCAAAATCAGAAGATGTCCGAAGATAAAGATTTAGTTTCACAGCAGGAAGCCCGCGACGCGGTGGAAGCCGCACATCTGGCATGGGCAGCGGTCGCGAAATTCGACCAGGCGAAAATAGACCGGATCTGCGAAGCGATGGCGCGTGCCGCGCTCGCCGAAGCGGCGCGTCTGGGCGCGATGGCGCACGAGGAAACCGGTTTCGGCAAAGCGGAAGACAAACGCGAGAAAAATCGTTTTGCGGCGGAAGACGTTTGGAACTATTTCAAAAACCTGAAAACCGTCGGCGTTGTTTCCGATAATGGTAATATTGTCGAGATCGCCAGCCCGCGCGGCGTGGTCGCGGCGATCATTCCCTCGACGAACCCGACCTCGACGGCAATCTTTAAAATCATCATCGCCACAAAATCGCGCAACACGATCGTGCTTTCGCCGCATCCGTCCGCCGCGCGCTCAATCGCCGAAACGGCGCGCGTGATGAAGCAAGCGGGCGAAAGGGAAGGTTTGCCGCCCGCCGCGATTATCTGTTTGACGACTTCCGCGCTCGAAGGCACGGAAACGCTGATGAAGCATAAAAAGACCGCCGTGATCTTGGCGACCGGCGGCATCGGTCTGGTGCGGGCAGCCTATTCTTCGGGCAAACCGGCGTTCGGCGTCGGACCGGGAAACGTGCCCTGTTTTATCGAGAAAACGGCGAATGTCGAAAAGGCGGTCGCGGATATTTTGACCGGCACCTGTTTTGATAACGGAACGATCTGCGCGTCGGAACAATCGGTCGTCTGCGATGCGCCGGTCGTTAAAGAGGTGCGCGAACAATTCAAATTTCAGGGCGGACATTTTTTAACGGACGCGGAAGCCGACAAGGTCGCCAGAGTTTTATTGACCGACCAGCGCACGCTGAACGCGAAGATCGTCGGCAAATCCGCCGAATATATTGCAAATCTTGCGGGAATTTCGGTTCCTTCGGGAACCCGCTGTCTTTTAGCGGATTGCGGCGGCGTCGGGCGCGATTTTCCGTGGTCGATCGAAAAACTTTCGCCGACGCTCGCGTTTTTTGTCGTTGACGGAATCGAAGCGGGCGCGAATCGCTGCGAAGAAATCCTCCAGTTCGGCGGCATGGGACATACCGCCGGAATGCATACGCAGTCGCGCGAAGCGGCGATTCGCTACGGACGGCAAATGCCCGCGTCGCGCGTCATCATCAATTCGCCGACGACGCACGGCGCGATCGGATTTTCGACCGATCTCTCGCCTTCGATGACTTTGGGCTGCGGTTCGTGGGGCGGAAACGTCACCTCGGACAATGTTTCGCCGATTCATCTGTTGGACATCAAGCGCGTTGCTTTTGAGACAAAATCAGTTCAAAGTCCAAAGTCTAAAGTCCAAAGTCATGCACAATCGCAAATGACGGATTACAAATTAACAAACAAAGACCAAAAACCAAACCGCGCGGAAATCGCGGCGATCGTTGATAAATTTTTGAGCCGGAAACTTTCGGACGCGCCGAAAGAAACTGCAAAAAGCGAAACACGGGAAGAAATCCGCAATCCGCAATCCGCAATCCGCAATCAAACTGAAAGCCCGGTCAAAACGATCATTCACGAATTAAAACCGGCGGCGGCAGCGAATGGCGCAAAACCGGTCGCGGTTGATTTTGTCAGCGAAACGGATGTCCGCAGCGCGGTCGATAAAGGCGAAAAAATTTATATCACGGCAAAAACCATCATCACGCCGGCGGCGCGTGATCTGGGTGAAGAAAAAGATATATTTGCCGCGATCAAGTAGATTGTCTATGTGATGAAAAAAGCCTCCAAAAGATGATCGGATAACAGAAAACTGAAAATGGCAGAAACATTGGTGGAAAAGAAAATTTGTGAGGCTTGCGGCGCGGATGTTCGTCCGGGTTCGCTTTTTTGTTACAACT
>CADEFG010000701.1 GCA_902826505.1 uncultured Acidobacteriota bacterium | reverse complement strand
TTACGCGTGGCTCGGCGTTTCCGTCGCCGCCCTTTTTATCATCATCGAGCTTTATATTCACCGCGCGAAACTGCGCAAGCTTTGGGAAAAGCTCAAAGCCAAATTCACGTCTTAATTTCTCACGATGGAAACCGAAGTTTCACAAACTCCCAAATCGAAATGGAAAGAGTTTCTCGACAACTTTCCGATTTTTCAATTCGTCGGCGCCGGCATTATCGGCTTGTGCGCGACGTGGACGACCGTTCAGCTGACGCAGAATTCCCAGGCGGCGGAAATGCGCCGGCAGGGCGAAAAGATCGATCGTCTTGAAAAGGATTCGACGCCGCGCGAGCTGTTCGACGAACGCACCCGGACGATTATCGAAAAGCAAAAGGAAACCAACGATTTAATTCAAAAGCTTTTGGAGAAAAAATAATGCTGCAAACGATAAAGGAATATTTAGAAGAATTTGGATTGCTGCCGAACGCGGTCAAAATGTTTATCATTGTCGCGCTTTTTCTGACGCTCGGGTTTGGTATTTATTCCGGCATCGGCAACTTTATTTCAAACGCGAAAATAGCCCGTCTGGAAAAGGAAAATTTCGAGCTGAATCGTGCGGCTCAGTCCGCGTTGGAAAAAGCCGCCAAAGCTGAAACAAACGCGGCAAACGAGGCGCTGCGTGCCGAAGGTCTGGAATCAAAAATCAAAACTCTCGAAGCGAAAGGAAACACTCAGGATGAAAAAATCAATCTTCAAACTCAAAAATCTGCTGCTCTTCGCAATGATCTTAATCGCGTTCGCGTCAGCGCCCCGGCAAACACCAGCACAGCTGACCTCGAACGACGACTCCGGACGCGTTACGGTCAAACAAACCGTTCTCAATGATTGCTCAAAAGCGCTCGACGAATTAGCCGTTTACGATAAATTGCTCGAAGCCAAAGAAACCGAGATAAAATTGTTGAACGAGCGGCTCCAGACCGAAAAGGAAAAGTTCGCGCTCGCGCAGCAGCTGGCGGACGCCCGGAAAAACCAAGCCGACTCAAACGGTCAGGCAATTAACGCACTCAAAGAAGCGATCGCCGCGAAAGACGCGCTGGTTCTCAATAAAGAAAAGGAAATCGCGATCCTCAAGAAAAAGAAAACTTCCGTCTTGACGATCATCAAAACGATCGCCGTCGGCATCGGCATCGGGCTGATTCTTAAATAATCTTAACCCGGATTAAGAATTTTAAACTTTTCTTAATTTTCTAAATTCATCTTAATTTTCTTAACTCATCTTAATTTTCCCAAATGGCAAAGGAATTCGAACCGGCTCCCGAAGTTCAGGAAATCGCCGAAAAGCTGATTGAAATTTTCAAACCCGAGCTCGAAGACTGGGACATTCCGATCAAATATATTTTCTGTTCGGAAAATCCTAAAAAGGATGGGCGCGAATGCATCGGTCTGGCACGCAAAGTCACCGGCTTTCACGCCTATTTGGCGGGCTATCCGGACGGATTGTTCGTTCTCGAGACCGGACTCCCGGCATATCGCTCGCTGACGCCGAACCAAAAAATCGCTTATGTTCATCACGAGCTTTGTCATTTCGGAATCGGCGAAATGGGCAACATGGCGATCATTCCCCACGATATCGAAGAATTTAACGAGGTTGCCGAAGTTCACGGCGCATATTTCGAGCGGCTGCAGATCTTCGCCGACGCGGTCGAGAAAGGCAATTCCGACACTTCCGCCCGGGCTGAAATGATTAAACGAATCCTCGATCAAGACTAATGGGAAAAACCTCGCACAAAGACATTGAATATCAAATCTTAGTCGCCAAAGCCGTCGCTTTGCGAAACAGGAAAGTTCCATACGACGAAATAATTACCGAGCTCGGGCACTGGAATTCAATTCAGGCTTGTCAGAAAGCGGTTTCGACTTATTTGAAGAAAAATCAAATCAAAATCGTCGAAGATTCCCGCGCTGAATCGATCTCCCTTTTGGAAAACTTGATTTGCGAGCTTCAGGCAAAATTCGAGAAAAACCAATCAATTTTAATTGCGCGTGAAATCCGCAATTTGAACCGCGAAATAAATCTGCTGCAGGGCAATTACGCGCCGACGAAGATCGCCGAAACCGACATCAAGGGCAACGATAAACCGAAGGTCGTGTTTTATCTGCCGGACAACAACCGTGATTAAATGACCGCGCCTCACACAATCGAATTAAAACCGCAGCCGGGTCCGCAGGAGATGTTTCTTTCAACTTCTGCGGACATTGCCATTTACGGCGGTGCCGCGGGCGGCGGCAAATCGTTCGGCATTTTGCTCGAAGGCGCGCGGCATACCGAAAATAAGGATTTCGGCGGCGTGATCTTCCGGCGTACGAGCCCGATGATCACCAACGAAGGCGGCTTGTGGGACGAATCGAATAAAATCTATCCGCTGCTCGATGCCGTGCCGAAGGACACCGACCACAGCTGGACGTTTCCGTCCGGATCGGTCGTTTCGTTCGCGCACCTGCAGCACGAAAAAAACGTTCTCGATTGGCAAGGTTCGCAGATCTGCTTTCTTGGTTTCGACGAGCTGACGCATTTTACCGAAAAGCAGGTCTTTTATATGCTTTCGCGCAATCGCTCGGTCTGCGGCGTCAAGCCTTACGTCCGCGCGACGACGAACCCGGATGCCGACAGTTGGGTTGCCGAATTTATCAGCTGGTGGATCGATCAAAACGAATTTCTGCCTCATACCGGCGGGCGTAATCCGCGCAATGGTTTGCCGATTCCCGAACGATCGGGAAAACTGCGCTGGTTTATCCGGCTCGGCGACAATTTAAAATGGGCAAGCTCGCCTGAAGAATTGGACGAAGAATTCCAATCGATCAGAAACGCGATGCCGGAAGAAATTCGCGACACCGCGCGGCGCGAAGATTTCGTTAAAAGCGTCACGTTCATCGCGTCGAATGTTTACGACAATAAAAAGCTCTTAGAATCAAATCCGCAGTATTTGGCGAATCTGCTGGCGTTGCCGCTCGTCGAGCGCGAACGACTACTCGGCGGCAACTGGA
>CADEFG010000700.1:1630-3030 GCA_902826505.1 uncultured Acidobacteriota bacterium | reverse complement strand
CATTAAATCAAGGCTTGAGCCGAATTTATTAAAAATATCAATCAACCTTTCAGCTTTAGCTAAAGCACAAAGGAATTTTTTAATTTCTGATTGTTCGGCTCAAGCCTTTGAGAAAAAATAAAACATTTTCCGTCAGCTAAAGCTGGCGGCAATTCAGAAAAGATTTTTTTACCGGATTTTACTATATGACCTAATCAAATACCATTTTTTTACAAAGAGAAACTTGGTTTGCTTTCGATACAAATGTCTACTTCACGATACGATAAGCTATGAATGTAAAAACGCATACAAAGCCGGCTCGACAGTCTAAATCTGATTTTATTATTCAGGCGCTGGTTGACCACGATGATTCAGTGGAAATAAGAGAAAAATTGTGGGTCAAACAACTTGCGACAAATCGATTTGAAATTTGTTGTGTTCCTTTTTTCGGGCGTAACAAAAATCCAAATCAAGCGTTACATAAGCCGAAGAATGAATTCTGATTGCCACGCCGCCAACAATAACAAAATCTACATGATTATCGGAAAGCGACTGGATTGCGATTTCAAGTTTAACCATTAAATATTATTTTGCCGGACCTTTTTTCGAGCTTTGCTAAGTCCTTGCATTGATTCCGTTGCCGATTGCCGTTCGTCAATTATCTGTTGCGGCGTCAGACGAAGTTGGCGCAATAAAAGAGTCAAATCAATGCCGAACTCTTTCGCCGCCGCGATTTTGCTGCCGGGTTTCGGATTCAAAAGTTTTTCTTCGGGCGTTCGTTTCATAATCAGGATTTTACGGCAATTCGAGCGCGTTGGCACGTTTTTCCGACTTTTGCGCTTCCGTCAAACGTCCGTATTCATAGATCGCGCTTTCCCATTCGCCGTACATCGCGTTCGGCAGCACGATAAATTTATTGCCGTAAAGCTCTTTTGCCTTATCGACTTCCGCGAAACGTTCGGCGATCGATTTTCGCTCGTAAACATTCGACAGATCGTTGAGATTATCGCCCATCAGAATGACGATCCGGTATTTTTCGGCGATTGCCAGGCGGCGCGGTTCTTTGGTCGATTCCTTCTGCCGCAAGACGACGTTTTCTTCCGTGATGTCGGGAAAACCGGCGGCTTTCAGATTGTCGATCGTCGCCGCTTTTTGAACTTCGTCGCGGTTTGAAACATAGAAAATCCGGACGCCTTTCGATTTGGCGTAATTGGCAAACTCGACCGCGCCCGGAATTGCTTTTGCCTTGCGCATTTCGCCCCATTGATACCAGCCTTTCAACTCGAACGGCAGACGGTTTTTCGCGCCGTAGGCTTGCGCGGGCGAATTGTCGAGAACCGTTTCGTCAATATCGACGACGACGGCGCGCATCATTTTTCGCTGGACTTTGGGCAGCTTCTTTTTTGTTTGATCGTCGTCGT
>CADEFG010000700.1:0-1620 GCA_902826505.1 uncultured Acidobacteriota bacterium | reverse complement strand
GGTATTCCGCCGCTTTCTGCATAAAAAGGATCGCGCCGATCTGGTATTCCGTGTCGGCGGTTTTCGTTTGAGTTTGCGCGCCTTGCTGCGCCGTTGAAACGGTGACGAAATACGTCGAAACGATCGCGGACAAAACCAGCCCGAAGGTCACAAGATATTTTTTTGAATTCATAATGTTTTTAGATTTGGTAAAAGCCGTTCGTTTGATTATAAAGTAATTATGCCCGAAAATCCGCACGCCAAAAAAGATTCGGAAAAGGAAACCGGCGAAACCGCCGAAAAACCAATATCGGACACCGCCCGCCCGCCGCGCAGTTATTACTACGACGACGCTTGCGGCTACGAAATTTATACGGACGACGAGGACGAAGATCAGACAACTCCCGAACCGGCTGAAACCAAACTTGACGATCGTTGAAATATCTTTTTGCGCAATAGTTTACAATAAAATTCAGGTCGGGAAAAAGTGAAAAAAAATTCGACTTTTTAAGTTATTGCCGCATCTGATTGTTCTGAAGACAGACGAAAATATGAAGTTCGGAGTTGAAAAAGCGGAGTTTGATAATTAACGGAATTGGTATAGTACATTGTAAATTAAGTATGTTAACAATTTCTTCTTGGCGCCTTAGCGCCTTGGCGGGAACTGCTTTCCAACTATCGAAAATATTTAAGCAATTATTTCCCGCCAAGGAGCAAAGGCGCAAAGGCGTAAAGCTGAGTATGTTAAATAATTTAAATTACAAAATAATAGTATATTGAGTAAAAAAATAAAGGAGAAAATGAAATGGGCATAGATCTGAGCACGATAACAAAAGAGATAACTTTCAAACGAACCGGTGTCTTGTTCACCAAAAACAATGTTTCGGGCAAACGCGGAACGCTGACGGTCGGCAACGTCAGTTTTGAAACCATCGAGCGCGGCGGCAATTATGTTTCGCTGCCGACCGGCAAATTTTTGCTGACGATGACCAAAGATAAAAGCCGCGGACAGGTTTTTATCGTGCAGCCGGAAGGCAAATACGGGCACGAAGTTCCGGCGGAAGGCGGCGGAAAAGCCGGCATCATGATTCATTCGGCGGACACGCCGGACGATTTGACGGGCTGTCTGGCGCCGGGCAAAACTTTCGATGCCGCGAGCAACACGCTTTTACAAAGCTCCGAGGCAATGACCGATATTTTTACCTTTTTCGGCGGCTTCGGCGAAACAAAATTGGCAGGCTGGATAGTTGTCGAGTAAAATAGTTCAAAATTTTATCAAAAAAGGAGAAATTAAAAGATGCACGATCCTTTGGAAAATATGGAAATCAGACGCGGACTGCCGAATAATGGTTTCGGTATGGTTAGAAACAACAGCACCCGCCCGCATCAGGGCTGGGATTTGTGGGCGCCGGTCGGAACGCCGATCTATGCGGTCAGCGACGGCATTGTCGAGTTTGTCCGGATCAATTCGGGCGATTACGGAACGCAGATCTGCACGAGCTTTGAAGACACGGAAAATCCGGGCAATCTGCTCTACGCTTTTTACGCGCATCTTTCGCATTCCTACGTGACGGCGAAAATGTGGGTGACCGAGGGACAAATGCTCGGTCTGACCGGCAAAACGGGCAATGCTTCGGGTTT
>CADEFG010000699.1 GCA_902826505.1 uncultured Acidobacteriota bacterium | reverse complement strand
CGTTTTGTGCGCGGACGAGAAGCATTTGATAATACTGCTCTTGCAGTTGGACTAATTTTTCTATCTTTTCCGTCGGCGAAAGTGAGCGCAGATGTTCCCGCGAAATTTTCTTACGTTTGGTTAAATCTTTGATTACTTCGGTTGATAAATTATTCTTCATTGACGAATCGCCATTTTTCTTTATTCCATTTAGATATTAAGCCGTGTTTCTCCAAAATATCAAACATTTTTTGCTCGTCTAAAATTTCCGCTTCCCAAAATATCGCAATTTTTTGATAATCTTTTGCTCTTCCCGCAAAAAGCCACATCGCCGCGAGATGTTCGCATCCAATGACGGAAACTTTAGAATTTCCGATTTTGAAACTGTCGGCATTTTCAATGGCTTCTTTCCACAAATCGTTTTGGCTTGCTTCAACAAACTGCACCAACCAACCGTGAATATTGATAAATTCGTGGTCAAACGAAAAACCGTTGTGTCGAGCGTACTCGTAAATTTTATCCAAAGACAAAATCAAATTATCGCTTTTTTCTTTGAGTATAAAGAAAATATCGAGATCAATTGTCGAAATCGGTTCATTATGCAAAGTTGCGGCAAAAGCCCCGCCAATCGCAAATTTTTCGATAATATTTGCGTTGTGCAGATTGTCTAAAACCTCAATAACTTTTTCAAAATTCGCCAGTTTCATTTTCAAAGAATTGTTGCTCGTTATTTTTCTAAAATTTTATATTGTTCAAGTCTATCTCGAATTTTTCGGATGTAATCATGCTATGCGTATCGGCGACATATAAAATGCCGTAATTCTTCCAGCGTTTTTGCAATTTATATCCAAAATCCAGCCCGTATTTGCCGAGATTAATCGGAAACATCGAGTAGTTTATTCTGCCGATTATCTTCCAATTATTACTTTCTATTTCGTTCCAACCGTAATATCCGCTTGACGTTTTTAACGGCATACCAAAGCCGGATTCTTCAATCAAAGTGAACGATTCATTAGGTTTTAAGATTTTTGTAAATTTATCCGGCGGCGTTTTTTGGTCAAGAATTTTCCCGAGATGCTCATTACAAGCCGTACAAATTGAAGGCAAAGCTCCGCCAACTTGAATCCAGTAATCTCCATTTTGGTTGTTTCCGTAAATAGAAACACCGCTTGCAAAGATAAAACGAAGTTCGTTATATTCTTCAGTCTTTTGAAGAATAATAATCGGCTCATTGCCCTCATTTGTGAACGTAACTTCTAGTTTTAACTCGCAGATTGGATATTTTGCGTCGGTTTGATTTATTTTTGTTTCTAAAACTTTTGCCCGAACAACCAGTTTGTCTAATCTCTTGTCATACTTTTCATCGGCAACCGTATGGATTGAAAGAACCAACATTAACAAAATTAATGAAGCAAATCTCATAAGCTTTGACTCCTGCGATATTTATGCGTGATCGGGCGACGGCGACCGACACCGATCGCGTTTTTCGAAATAATCAGCGTTGGCGGCAATTGCTGGCGTTTGAATTCGTTTGACGGATGTTCGACTTTGTTGAGAATCTCATAAACCAACTTTGCGTCGTGTCCTTTCGCAATAATTTCCGACGGCGCACATTTGTTCTCAAAATAGAGATGCAGAATCGGGTCCATCAGTTCGTACGGCGGCAGAGAATCCTGGTCGAATTGATTGGGCGCGAGCTCGGCGGACGGCTTTTTGTCAATGATTTTGTTCGGGATGATTTCGCGCCCCGCGCGTTCGTTGATCTGGCGGGCGATTTGCCAGACTTCGGTCTTGAGAACGTCGCCCAGAACTGCGAGACCGCCGTTCGTGTCGCCGTAAAGCGTGCAATAGCCGACGGCAAGCTCGGATTTATTGCCGGTTGAAAGCAAAAGACGACCTTCGGCGTTGGAAATCGCCATCAAAATCACGCCGCGCAGGCGCGACTGCATATTTTCCGCTGCGAGATTTTCGCCGCCTTTTTTCGGTGCGGTGAAATGAAGTTGATTGAGTAAAACCTCGAACGCGCCCGAAATCGGTTCGATTCGCGATTCGCAGCCCAAGTTTCGCACCAATTCTTCAGAATCCGTGACGCTGCCTTCCGAAGAAAATGGCGACGGCATCATCACGCAGAGCAAGTTTTCCGCGCCGATCGCTTCCGCCGCGAGCGCCGCGACGAGCGTCGAATCAATCCCGCCCGAAAGTCCGAGAACGCATTTTTTGAAATTGTTTTTCTGCGCGTAATCGCGAATTCCCAAAACCAACGCCTGATGAATCGCGTGGATTTCGCCGCCCGTGATGCCGCGCGAATCGGGTTTGCGGACATCGAGTTCGACCGATTCGACAAATTCCTCGAACGCCGGCGCTTGCAGGATAATGTCGCCTTCTTCGTCAGCGATCAGGCTCGCGCCGTCGAAGATGATTCCGTCGTTGCCGCCGATCAGATTGACGAAAACGATCGGAACTTTCGCAATGCGCGCGCGGTGCGCGACCATTTCGCAGCGCAGTTTGATCTTGCCTTTATTATACGGCGAAGCGTTGATCGCAATAATCATTTCTGCGTCGTGCTGAATCACCACGTCGGTCGGATCGTTGTCGTAAAGCCTTTCCTTCCAAAAAGTTTTGTCGTTCCAGAAATCTTCGCAAACGACAACGCCGAGACGATGCAATTTGCCGTCGCGGGTTGTGATCTCGACAATTCCGTCAGGATTTTCGTCCGGCTCGAAATAGCGCGGGTCGTCGAAAACGTCGTATTCGGGCAGCAAGCTTTTGTCGACAAATCTGACCAGTTCGCCGTTTGAAATAATCGCCGCCGAATTGTATAAACGTCTGCCGTCCGTGTCCGTGTTCGGGCGAATCGTGCCGAGAATTGCCGTAATTCCTGTCGTGGCGGGAATAATTTTTTCGAGCGGATCGAGCGCGTGTTCGATAATATCGCGGTCTTGAAACCAATCCTGCGACGTATAGCCGTGTGTGACGACTTCGGGAAAAACGATCAAATCCGCGCCGTCGCTGCGCGCTTCGTAGGCGCGGCGATCCTCCTCCGGCAGGAACC
>CADEFG010000698.1 GCA_902826505.1 uncultured Acidobacteriota bacterium | reverse complement strand
GTTTTGTTGACGGACGCGCATTCGTCAAAGTTGGCTTCGATGAATGGGCTTTAATTGACAAAACCGGAAATGAAATCACAAAAAAACATTTTGACAGTTTTGATAGTTACGGAATGTTTTCCGAAGGACTTGTTGCTGTCAAGATAAAGAAAAAATACGGTTTTATAGACAGAAACGGCAAGTTTGTAATTAAACCGCAGTTTGATTATGCCGATAATTTTTCAGAAGGTCTGGCTTCCGTAAGAATAAGATGCAACTACGGTTTTATAGATACAAAAGGCAAAATTGTTATACAGCCGAAATACAGTTTTGCGGGACAGTTTTCTGACGGATTGGCATCTGCTTCATTAGCTAAAAGCGACGGCATAAACGTGAAAAGTAAAGGCAAAAATTACCAGCTTTGCTCTTTTAGAATCTCAGGCTTAGCTGGATATATTGATAAAACAGGCAAAATGATTATTGAGGCGCAGTTTGGAAGAGGTTTTGATTTTTCCCACGGAATAGCCGAAATATCTTTTGGCGAACCCGATGATGTAATTGGTTACATTGGGAAAAGAGGTTACATAGACAAAACAGGAAAATATATTTGGCAACCGACAAAATAGAAATTTTATAAAGAGGCAATTATGGCAGACGAAAAAAATCCTTTAGGACTAAAAAAAATACATCATGTCGAGTTTTACGTCGGCAACGCGAAACAGGCGGAGTTTTATTATCGCAAGGCGTTCGGGTTTTCGCGGGTCGCTTATTCGGGGCTTGAAACCGGCAACCGCGAAACGACAAGTTATGTTCTCAGGCAAAACCGCGTCAATTTTGTTTTGACGACGCCGCTTAATCCCGAACATCCTGCCGCCGAGCATATCAAACAGCACGGCGACGGCGTGCGCGATATTGCATTTTTGGTCGAAGACGCCGACGCGGCGTTTAACGAAGCGATCGCACGCGGCGCGAAGGCGTTTATCGAACCGTTTGACTGGACGGACGATTTCGGCGCGGTGCGCAAAGCGGCGATCCATACTTACGGCGATACGATTCATTCGTTTTTGTCTTACGGCGAAAATGCGCGCGTGAGCAAGGGCGCAAACGGTAACGGCGCGAATGGAAACGGCGAAAAACCGACCGCTCACGCAGGCGCTACTGACTTTTTTCTGCCCGGATTTACCGAACAAAATGTCGCGGGCGAAGATGTCGGAATCGTGCTGGTCGATCACATCGTCGTCAACGTCGAGCTTGGGAAAGATGAATTTCTGGTGCGATTTTTACCGCGATGTGATGGGCTTTTCGCGCTATATCACGTTTGACGACAAGGATATTTCGACCGAATATTCGGCGCTGATGTCGATCGTCATGTCGGACGGCGGGCACAACATCAAATTCCCGATCAACGAACCGGCGGAAGGCAAAGGCGGCAAATCGCAGATTCAGGAATACATCGATTTTTACCGTTCGGCGGGCGCGCAGCACGTCGCGCTCCTTTGCAAAGACGTCCGCGAAACGGTCGCGAAATTACAGGCAAACGGCGTCGAATTCCTGCGCGTTCCCGACACGTATTACGACGAAATTCCCGAACGCGTCGGCGCGATCGACGAGGACATCGCAGATTTGAAACGACTCGGCATTTTAGTTGACCGCGACGATGAAGGTTATCTTTTGCAGATTTTCACGAAACCTGTCGAAGATCGCCCGACCGTTTTCTACGAAATTCTCCAAAGAAAAGGCTGCAAAGGTTTCGGCAAAGGCAACTTCAAAGCACTGTTTGTTTCGATCGAGGAAGAACAAAGGCGGCGCGGAAACTTATGAAAATAGTTTTGGCAACTTTTTTGCTTTTCTTGTCTTGCGCGAATTTTTACGCGCAAGACAAGAAAGAATCTGCCGAAAAAAAGCCGAGCTTTAGCCTGGATTTTGATGACGGCTGCGGGAATGCGAGCACCGAAAACCAAATTTACGCTTACCGCTACGGCAAAGTAATTGAAATTACGAGCGATAATAAAATAGTCGTCAAAGTTGTTCGGAGCAACAATGTTTGGGATGATGAGTATGAAAAAATCGGCAAAGAAACCGGCAGAAAATTAATAAAGGCTCAAATATTTACGGTCTCGCCGGTCGGAATTGACGAGCAAACAAATCAAACGGAAATCAAAAAATTTTTGCTCGACAAAGTCCTCGATCAGGAAGTCACTTTAATCGGGAATACAAAAAAAGACAACCACAAAAAAATAGACGCGCTGGTCGAATTGACAAACGATAAGGAAACGGACGAAGTCAGCGAATATCTCTTAGCAAACGGCATCGCCAAATTCAAGGATTTTCAACTAATCAATCTTGTCCCGATGCGCACGGCTTGCGAGTTGAAACGAGCGGAAACAAAAGCCAAAAACGAAAAATTAGGAATCTGGGCAAAATGACACCGGCGAAGAACAATTCAAATATCAAAGGCGTTGTTAGTTTCGATCGAGAAAGAACAGCGACGACGCGGAAATTTATAATCAGAAAGATTCGATTATGAAAATATTTCTACTATTTTTCATTCTGACTCTAGTTATTACGGTTTCGGCACAAGCACAAGCCAAAACTGATTTATTCCCCGTTCTGCAAAATGGAAAAGTCGGGTTTATTGATAAATTCGGGAATCTTGTTATCAAACCTCAATTTGAATACATAAATAATTTTTCCGAAGGGTTGGCACGTTTTTCAGATCCTAAGGCGCTTGCTGAATATCCATACAGTAAAGACGGATATATTGACACAAACGGAAAAGTCGTTATCAAGCCACAATTTGATGATGCTTATGATTTTTCGTACGGGCGCGCGTTGGTGAGAATCGGCGACACTTACAATTTCATCAATAAAAGCGGTAAAATTGTCATCCGTGTCGGAAAGTCTCATGATGCACGAGACTTTCACGAAGGTTTGGCAGCCATCAGAAGTAACGGTGAAGTTTGGTTTATTGATCCGAACGGAAAGACAGTTATTCCCAAACAACCCGGGGTTGCCAGAGATTTTTCCGAAGGATTCGCCTGCGTTTATTTTCGCTCGATGGCAGGAT
>CADEFG010000697.1 GCA_902826505.1 uncultured Acidobacteriota bacterium | reverse complement strand
CGGCGGAAGCTCCGAAACTCGTCTCTTTTAACTTTACGATTCGTTGTGCTTACACGCCTTCCAAAGCCGCTCAGCCCGATGCCTCGACAACGCTTGCCAATGCGCCTCAGCAGCAGCCGAATCAGCAGCCGAGCCAAACGGCGCAAACAACAACCAGCGGAACGCAAACGCAAGTTGCAAAAAATCAACAATAGTTATTAAAACTTGATCCGGTTAATTAATAAACCAAGAAAAAGAAGGAAACCGAGATGTTAGAAAAATTCAAAGCCCTAACCTGGCACGTACAATTAAAAGTTTTGGTCGGTATCGCAGCATTGCTTTATCTTTCGGTCTGGTATTTTGTGACCAGCGGAACACGCGCTGAAATTCAAGCCCTTGAAGACCAAATCGCGCAGAAAACCGCCCAAAACGAAGCGGCACGAATCGCGACCCAACGCATTAACGAATTTCGTTCGCTCTATGCCAGCAAATCGCAGGAATACGACGAACTGAAAGTCCTCTTGCCGGAACAGCGCGAAATTACCAATGTTCTGCAAGGTTTGCAGGACACCGCCGGCGACAGCCGACTGGTCGTGATGCGCTTTACGCCGCGCGAAGACGTTCAGCAGGATTATATTATGTCGAAGCCGGTCGAGATCGAGGTTGACAGCAATTTCAATAATCTACGCGCCTTCTTCGAAAAAATGGCGAAACTTCAGCGGATCGTTTCGATCAGTGACTTCAAACTGATGACGTTGAATAATCAGAGCGATAACCGCACCTTGCACGCCCAATTTTTGCTGACGGCTTATTATGCTTCGCCCGAAGATCTGGTAAAACCGGTTCAGCCGAACAAACCCGGTCAAACGCCCGCGCCGAACGGTCAAACGCCTGCGCCAACCGGACAGCAACCCGCGCCGAACGGTCAACAACCAACCGCGCCGAATCAACCTGCACCGCAACCACCTGTTGCCAAATAGTTTAAGTAGAATTTAAAAAATTTCTTGAGAGAGAAAAGTTATGTTGAATAAATCGAAAATGACACGCTTCCTGAGTTTGAGTTTAGCCGTTGCCGGATTTGTTTTGGTCGGCGGACATTTCGCGCAGACCAACGCGCAGATTCGCGATCCTTTTACACAACCTTCATGGAAACAAACAAAAAAGCCGGTCAATGCGACTCCGACGACGGCAACGCCGAAGACTGAGAAAAAAGTTCCGGCAATCATTCCGGTGGCGGCGCCGCCGATCGAAATGCGGATCAATTATTACAAACAGCAGCGCGAGATCTTCGCGGCAAACGGTCAGCCGCTTCCGAAAGTGACGAGCGTGCTGACGCTCGACGAGATGGCGGTGACGGGAATTTTCAAAACGGCGCGCGGTTATGCCGCGATGGTCGAAGCGACCCCGATCAAACTGTCATACACGATTTATCCGGGCGAGAAGTTTTTCGACGGACAGCTCGTCGCGATCGAAGAAAACCGGCTCGTTTTTCGCAAAGTCGTCAAAATGAGCAATCAGAAGTTTATCTCGTCGGTCGAAAACAAAACTTTGCGTCAATACACCGTCCAGCAAGAAGTTCAGGGAACGGTGCCGACCGAAAACAATTCCGCCGCCAAGACGGAAAATGCCAATAATAACGCGACGACGACCAACGCGATGACGACCGCCGCGCAAACCGAGGACAAAACGAAAGCCGTGGCGCCGACGGTGATCATTTCACCGGTTGACGAAATGAATAAACAACCCGAATCGAAACCGGAAGATTCGGTCAAAGACAAAAACAAAAAGAATAAAAAACCGGTAAAAGTTGCCAAAAAATCTTAACTTATCAATCTTCTGAGGCTGAAGCTCCCGCACCTGCGCCTCGATTCCATTCTAATAATTTAAACCCGAAATCTCCGGTTAGAAGAGATCAATTTACTTTGGGAGGAAACATGAATTTTCTTCAGAATTCAAGCGTCGTGTGCCGTCGTGCCATCTTCGCACTCGTGATTATCAGTTCATTTACATTTGCGGTTTTCGCACAAAACACAACGCAGGACGGTTGCAGAGCCTATGGCTGCGCAGGATTTGTCGGCGAACCGATCAACTTAAAGGTTGTCAATGCCGACATTCGCGACATTCTTAATTACATCACCGAACAATACGGAATCAATTTCGTTATTGACGGCGACATCAAACAAGTGCCGGTGACGGTCAACGTCAACGAAGTTCCGTGGAATCTGGCGCTTGATTCGATTCTTCAATCGCAGGGATTGGCAGTTAAGGTCAACGGTCCGATTCTTCGCGTTGCCGACAGCAAAGTCCTTGCTCAAGAATCATCAATTACCGGGAAAATCAGAGACAGCCAGCTCGACAATGCGCCGCTCTTTACCGAATTTATTCGCTTGAACTATTCAAGAGCTTTCGGTGAAACGGAAGAAGTCAAGTCGCTTTCGGGAACTAACGTTGAAAATCGAAGCGGCGGACAAAACACCGATAACAGAAATGAAGACCGGCAGGGCAACAACATCCTGACCGAGCAAAAAAATACCGGTTTGCTGCCGATCGTCAGACGTCGTCTGTCGCGGCGCGGCGCGATCGAAGTTGATGAGCGCAGCAATACGCTGATCATTACTGACGTCAAGGAAAATATTGATGCGATCCGCCAGCTCGTGACGATTCTCGATCAACCCGAACCGCAGGTTGAGATCGAAACACGGATCGTTGTGGCGACCCGTAATTTCAGCCGCGATATCGGTATTCAGATCGCCGCTGCCGTTGGCATCGGAACCGACCGGATCATCTCGGGCGGCACTTTGCCGGCGCCTTCGCCGCAACCCGGAGTCTTTCAGGATATTCCGCAGGGCATCACCGGTGCGCCGCGTCCGAACAACAGTCTTTTATCGAGCATTCCAAACACGGTCATCGGGATGACGACCGGTCTTTTCGGAACCGCTCAGATCAGCGCGCTGATCACCGCCGGCGAACAAAAAGGTCAGGCTAAGATCATTGCCACGCCGCGCGTCACGGCTTTGAACAACCGTCAGGCGGAAATTAGCAGCGGAACGCAAATTCCGATCACGACAGT
>CADEFG010000696.1 GCA_902826505.1 uncultured Acidobacteriota bacterium | reverse complement strand
GGTTTAGGAATTATAGTTACATTGGTTGCATTGGATAGTGCTTTTAACAAACTTGGTCTTGATGAAGCCTATGTTTGCCAAATGCTACACGAAGAATCTAATGCAGAAGAAGATAATAAAATCCCTATATCTAGGTTGGTTTCCTATATAGGCGAAATTAGCGGTCGTTCCGAAAATATTGAGGAAAGAGTTGAAAAAGCAGTTTCTAAATTGAATGATTCCAGAGTTATTGAAGTTGATCCTGTTGATAAAACCGTAAGATTGTCTGAATTGGTTTTGGGAAGACAGCGTAATTTGTCAATCACAGGCAAAAATTACTAAATAACAAATCTGATAAAGTATATCTTTTGACCACTCAGAAAAATCTAAATTACCATTTTTGTTGTCTTCAAAAATTTACAAAACCTAAAAAATCTTATGCAATGACTGATGAAATAGATTCCCCGTTTGAGAGGGTTTGCGGCATAAAAATTGCTCCTTACGGGTGAGATTATTTTATGCCGAACACAACCGAAACCAATCCAGCCGCAAATTCAGTCGCTAATCAAAAAGACGAAATACCGAGAATTGAAATCCGCGAATTTATCACCCGCGCCGAGGTTCGCGCCGAAAAAGACAAAATATTTCTGTTCGGCGATAACTTGACCGAACGGGGTTTTGGCGGGCAAGCCAAAGAGATGCGCGGCGAAGAAAACGCCGTCGGCATTCCGACCAAAAAAGCACCGAGCAATAACCCAAACTCGTTTTTTACTGACAAAGAATTTTCCCCCAATAAACAAGCTATTGACGAAGCCTTTGGCAAAATTCCGCCCGATAAAATTATCGTCATTCCAAAGGCGGGACTAGGAACCGGACTCGCGCAACTTGACGAAAAAGCTCCGCAGACCTTTGCTTACCTCAACGAAAAACTGGCTGAAATCGGCTTTAATAATCAAATCAAAGAAACTTCAAAAGATTTTGCCCCAAAATCTTCGGTCGAAAACAAAGTAATTGTGCAGAGCGCGGGTAATGAAATTCAAACCGCAAAACGTCTGCTCGATTTGGACAATATTCAAACCGCCAGCCTGAAAATTTTATCGCCGACGGAAAAAGAAGTTGAGGCACTGAAAATGGACTCTGAAAAAGCCTTAGCCGATTACGCGAACCGACTACGCCTTGATTACAAAACCAATAAGGACAATTTCCGCGATGGGCTGCGACTTTTGAGCGATTCGTTTGATAAAGGTGAACAGATTACGATTGCCTGCGCTTGTCGCAACGGCGGAATGTGTCACGCAGATGTCGTTAAAATGGCGGTTGAGAAAGTCAATGTTCATCTTAAAAATGAACGGGTTGGAGAAAAAAACAGGAGTGAAAAAGTCGAAATCGGTCAAAACACTATAATCAAACATCAGCAAAATCTAAATCCGCGCACACAGCGGGCAATCAATGAGATTTTGAGTTTTAGCGAAAATGACCGAATTTTAGAAAAAATCAATGAAACGGAGGGCAGAAACCGCAGTGAGCAAGCCTCTTACTTAGGACAATCTTCACAGTTTGCCCGCGATATTTACGAGCGCGGCGCAAACGTAGTGGACGGCAATCTGATCGTGCCGCAGGAAAAATTGACCGTTTCCGAGCCTTTGTCAATAACAACTCAAAATTACGCCGTCGAAAAATTAGGTAAAATTTTGCAGAATGAAGAACGGGCGAAAGAACTCGCCCCAATGGTGGTCGAATACGGCAATAAAATCTCAGGTTTGACGGCAGACGGCGAAACCAAACTTAAAGTTTTTGGTTGGATGTATGACTCCCTGGAAGGCAAAAACGAAACTAACGAACGCGATGAAAACAAAACTGTTGAAGAAAAGTCGAAATTTGACGAAACTCTTGAAAGAATTTCAGTTCTGGCGGAAGAAATGCACTCGCTTGAACCGTTAGACAAAATCGAATTTGTTCAGTTTGCTGGATATGAACAGAGCGAAATTAAAGAAACGGTTTTTGAAAATCTGGGTGAAAACCTCAATTTGGAAGAAATTTATGAGGAAGCAATAAGTTTAGAAAATGAAAACCAGCCTCTGTCTATTGATGAAAAATTAGCACAATCGTTAGATTTAGAGCCGAGCGGGAAAATAAATGCCGAAGGTTATGAGCGCATCGGATTAGGCGCAGACATTCCGCGCATCCCGGAAGAATATACTCGAACAGAAATTAATAAACTCATCACTGAAACTCTGCCGGAAATTGATCTCAAACTCGAAAACGGCGTAACACCAAAGGAAATTCTCAATCCGTTTAACCAAGCGGTCTGGCAAAGTGCGCGAGAAGATGCACAAAATAGACTTGAATCCATTCAACAGAAACAAGAAATTAATGGAATCGAAACAAACAAATCCGGCGGGAAAGGTGCTGAAACAAATCAAAGCCTTGAACAGCAAATAGCTAAAATTGATTTACGCCGCCAAAACATCATCGAACTAAAAAGTTCGGGTGAATTTTTACTTGCTGAAAAAGAGGCAATCAATACCTTTTATCGCCAACAAAAAGTAGAAACCGGAAATCTGCTGACAAAAATTGATGAAGTTCGGTCGAAATCGTCTGGAGATAAATCAGAGGAAGCCGCTCTCAAAAAAGAACTCAACCAAATTAAAGAAGCAAAGCCAAATTTTGCCTTTAAGCTCGAAAATTCTGCTGAAATAGTTGTTGGTCAGCCTTCCGAACAAACAGTTAATGACAGAAATTTTATTTCTTCATACGTTAGTTATCAGCTCAAACAGCCGGAAACACGACTTCGTTTTGAAAATGAACGCTATCGAATTTATGCCGCTAAACTAGAATTCGCCGCGACACGCGAGGACTTGATGAAATCAGCATCCGAAATTCGCTCTGAAAACGCCGCACTCGGAATGAAATGGAAAGATTTCAACGATGCCGAAAAAACGAAACTACCACGCCCATTATCAAACAAAGAAATGCAGTTTCTTTTTACCGAATCTTCGCCCGCGCATTACACAAACGAGATGACCGCCGTAAGGCTTTCTTACGCACACAGCGGAGTGAGCCGCCGCGCGA
>CADEFG010000695.1 GCA_902826505.1 uncultured Acidobacteriota bacterium | reverse complement strand
TAGAGAAAATCATTAGCGAAGCGAAAAATTAGTTATGGAAAAAGAAACACCAAATTCAAATGCGGCTCAAGAATATCTGCCCTATTTGGCGTGGATAATCGCTTTAGTGGCAACTGTCGGCAGCCTTTTTTTCAGCGAAGTCATGCAGTTGCCGCCGTGCGTTTTGTGCTGGTATCAGCGAATTGCGATGTATCCGCTCGTTTTGATAATCGGAGTCGGGATAATTTCGCGTGACAGCCGGATGAAAAGTTACGCTTTGCCATTAGCTTTAGTCGGATTAGCGATTTCGATTTATCACAATCTGCTTTATTACGGATTGATTCCCGAAAGTATCACGCCCTGCACACAGGGAATTTCCTGCACGTCGCGGCAAATCGAATGGCTTGGATTCATCACGATTCCGCTGATGGCTCTGACGGCTTTTATCGGGATTAGTTTGTGTCTTTTGATTTATAAAACCGAAAAAAAGGGAAGTGAATAATTTATGAGAAAAGAAGTAAAAATATTAGGCGCGGTTGCGCTGGTCGTTATCATCGGCGCGATTATCGGCGCAAGTTTTTATCGAAGTTCGGTGCAGAACGAGCGAATTACGAGCAGCAATGCCGCTAGCAATTCAAATAAATCAACCGTCAACGCCGAAAATCTGGTTCGCCCGGACAGCCCGACTCTTGGAGCGGTGGACGCGCCCGTAACTCTGGTCGAGTTTTTAGACCCCGAATGTGAATCGTGCGCGGCGTTTTCGCCGGTCGTCAAAAAAATTATGAAAGACTATGACGGAAAAATTCGTCTGGTCATTCGCTATATGCCGCTGCATCCGAATTCGCTTTCCGCCGCGACTTTTACGGAAGCCGCCGGAGAACAAGGCAAATACTGGCAGGCGCAGGAAATGCTTTTCCAAAAACAGCCGGAATGGGGAACAAAACACGGACCGCAAACAACCGCACCCGCTGACATTAACGCGCTTTTCAAAAAATACGCCGGCGAACTCGGACTGGACACAAAAAAAATGGATGCGGCATTTGCCGAAAACCGTTATCAAGCGAAATTACAGCGCGATTTGCAGGACGGGCAAGCCCTCGGCGTGCGCCAGACACCGACGTTTTTCGTCAACGGCAGGAAATTGGCACGTTTTAGCGAAGCGGATCTGCGAGCCTTGATTGATGAAGAATTGAAAAAATAGAGTCGAATTAAAACAGTTTTGCAATGAATTCTAATCTAATTATTTTGCTCGTATCGGGCGACTCGAATTTATTTTGGTTGCGAGCTTTCATTGCATTTTGTTTGGTAACGACACTTTATTTTCTGTTTAGGTTCGGTTTGCGCCGCTGGCGATTCAAACAGAGCGATCTTAAAGCCGCAGGATTAAACCATCAGCAACGCCGGCAATGGCTGGCGGAGACGAAAAGAAAACGGAAAAGAAGACAAAAAAAGTCTCAAAATCACTTTTAAGAGGCGACAAAAAATTCGGGAAACAAATCATAATGAGTGAGTTGGTCAAAATTGAACGAAAAAAATCAGGATTGTGGCAAGACCGCAAATTTCTGTGGCTTATTTTCAGCGTCGCCCTCGTCGCCGTTTTCGAGTTTCTGTCCTTGATGGGCGAAGATTACAAACTGCGGCGCGACATCGCCTTTCCGTTTTTTGCCGTGATAATTTTGGCTGTCGGCTGGGAAACGCTCTGGAAAGGACTCAAGGCTCTGGCAAAAGTCAATTTTCGGAGCATCAATCTGTTGATGACGATTGCTGTTATCGGCGCATTTTATCTCGGCGAATACGAAGAAGCGGCAGTTGTCATTGTTTTATTTGCACTAGGCGAAAGACTCGAAAGTTTCGGAATTCAAACGAGCAAATCGGCGTTGCAGGCACTCGTTGACAGAACGCCGAAAACCGCTTTGATTCGGCGGGAAAATCAGGAGTTGGAGCTAAAGCTCGAAGAAATAAAAATCGGCGATGTGTTGATTATCAAACCTTCCGATATGATATCACTTGATGCTGAAGCTTTAACGGGAGCATCTTCGGTTGATGAATCAACTATCACGGGCGAACCGCTGCCGAAAGACAAACACGCGGGCGATAGAATTTTTGCCGGAACGCTCAATATGCAAGGCTATTTGGAAGCCGAAGTTTTGAAAACCGCTAAAGATACGACACTTGCTAAAATCATCGAAACGACTTTTGCCGCGACCAAAACAAAAGCCGAGACACAAAAATTTATCGAAACTTTCGCGGGTTATTACACGCCGTCAATTATTGTTATCGCGGCTTTGCTTGTTGCAATTCCAACACTTGTTTTCGGGCAACCGTTCAATCCGTGGTTTGAACAAGCGATTACGATTTTGGTGATCGCCTGCCCGTGCGCTCTTGTAATCAGCACACCGATTTCAATTTATGCGGCAATCGGCAATGCTTCGGCTAAAGGCGCACTCGTCAAAGGAGGCAAATATATCGAAGCTATCGGACGCATCAAAGCCCTCGCGATGGACAAAACGCGCACTTTGACTTACGGCAAACCGAAAGTTACCGATGTTATTCCCTTCGGCGAAACTTCACGCGAACATCTCTTAGCGTGTGCGGGCGGAATCGAAAGTTATTCCGAACATCCGCTTGCAACGGCAATCGTTGCAGCGGCAAATGCCGAAAATATAAATTTGCATCAGGTCAAAAATTTCCAAGCCGTGATGGGCAAAGGTGCGAAAGCCGATTGCGTCGTCTGCTACGACAAGCATCATTGCATCGGAAAACTCCCGTTTATCAGCGAAGAACACGCCGTTCAGGATGAAGTCGTGAAAAAAGTCGAAGCCTTGCAAAAGATGGGCAAAACCTCAATCGTCATCAGCAGTCACGACTCAGTAGAAGGTATCATAGCCTTGACCGATGAAATCAAAACCGAAAGCCGCGCCGCAGTTGCCGAACTTAGGGAACTCGGCGTAGAAATCGTCATGATGACCGGCGACAATCACGCTCCGGCAATGTTAGTCGCCAAAGAAGTCGGCATTACTGAAGTCAGAGCCGAAATGTTGCCCGAACAAAAAACCGATGCTATTAAGGAGTTACA
>CADEFG010000694.1 GCA_902826505.1 uncultured Acidobacteriota bacterium | reverse complement strand
TTAATTGCTCCAAGACCGAAATTAAGCCGCGAATCGTTGCCCGAATAATAACTGTTACTTCTACGGACTTCGTCCGTTTGCGTGCCGTCTTCGGTCGTAACTTTACCCCGCGCGCCGATCGCGCCGCGATTCGATTTCGTGCCGACGAGCTTTATTTTCAGCCAGTTATTGCCCGATTTTGAATCGTTGCGAATCAATTCGGGCGCGGCATTGACCGTATTTATCACGACATCGATGTCGCCGTCGTTGTCGAAATCACCGAATGCCGCGCCGCGTCCTGCCGTATTTTCGAGCACCGCGCCGCCGACTTTGACCGAAACATCGGCGAATTTCCCGTTGCGCAGATTTTGATACAAAACTTTGCGCTGCGCGTAACCGGCTTCGGTCGTCAATTTTTCGACTTCCGGATAAACGTGCCCGTTGACCTGAAAAATATCGAGCCAGCCGTCGTTGTCAAAATCGGCGAAACCCGTTCCCCAGCCGAGCCATTTCGTATTCAAACCCAAACCGGCAGGGAATGAAACATCATCGAAAACCGCTTTGCCGACGTTGTGATAAAGCGTCGTCGTATCGCCCGCGAAATTTGTTTTAACGATGTCGAACCAACCGTCGCGGTCATAATCTCCGGCGGAAACACCCATTCCCGCCTGCGGTTTTCCATCCACCGAATAAGCGCAGCCGGCTTCGAGCGCGATGTCCGTAAAAGTGCCGTTTTTGTTGTTGCGGTAAAGCGTCGCGGGCGCCGAATCGTTGGCGACGTAAATATCCGAAAAGCCGTCGTTGTCGAAATCCGCGACCGTCGCGCCGAGTCCGTAAGTGCCGTCGGTTTTGCGAATTCCGGCTTTTTCCGAAACGTCCGAAAATGTACCGTTGCCGTTGTTGCGAAAAAGCATATTGACGCCGCCGACGAGTCCGGGCGGTCCGCAGGCGACCGTTAAACCCTTGTAAAGACACGGTCCGGTTTCGGGCAGCGGCGCGGTTTTCAGATCAAGGTCAATATAGCTCGCGACAAAAAGATCCAAAAAACCGTCGCGGTCGTAATCGAGAAAGGCGCTGCCCGAACCCCATTTCGATTTGTTGTTGGCGACTCCGGCTTTTTCCGCCGTTTCCGAAAAAGTGCCGTTGCCGTTGTTGCGGTAAAGCGCGTTTTTGCCGAAGCAGGAAATAAACAGATCGTCGAAACCGTCGTTGTCGTAATCGCCGACCGTCACGGCTTGTCCCCAATTCGTCCGCGTCAAACCCGATTTTGCGGTCACATCTTCAAAAGTGCCGTCACCTTTGTTGCGAAACAGACGGTTGGTCGGCGGCGTTTCGCCTTTCGGAAGCGCGTCGAGCCGCGTGCCGTTAACGAAAAAAATGTCCTGAAAACCGTCGTTGTCGTAATCAATAAATGCAACTCCGGTGCCGGTCGTTTCGAGCAAATAACGATTTTTTTTGACATCGCCGTAAACGGTCGTAAAATTCAGTCCGGCTTGTTTGGAAATATTTGCGAGCGAAACCGGAAACGGATTTACCGGCGCGGTTTGCGCAAAAACGCCGCCACACAAAATTAAAATGATAAAATGCTTGTAAATTAACTTCATTTTACGATTCCGCTTCCTTCTTTGACCGTGATAAATTGATTGCCCGCGACCGTTTTCAGCGTTTCGACCGCACCGCTTGCCCAGCGAATTTCGATCGAATCGGCTTGTTTATTTGCACCCAAACCAAAATGAACGCGCAGATCGTTGTGCGAATAATAGCTCGTTTGCGCCGTCACTTCCTGCGATTGAAGGCGTTCGCCGTTTCTGATGATAATCCGCGAACCGATCGCCGAACGATTCGATTTTGTGCCGATGAGCTTGATGGTCAGCCAATTATTGGTCGATTTCAGATCGTTTCGCAAGAGCAGCGGCGGTTCGTTCATATTCATCACCAGAACATCGATGTCGCCGTCATTATCGAAATCACCGAACGCACAGCCGCGACTCGATTTCGGTTCGGAAATTCCGGTTCCCGCCAGAGCGGAAACATCGCGAAAACGTCCGTTGCCCAAATTTTGATACAAAAGCCGCGGACTGCGATGCGGATATTCTTTGAAAAATTTTTCGACTTCCGGGTAAACATTGCCCGTGACGGTCAGAATATCCGCCAAACCGTCGTTGTCAAAATCGGCGAAACCCGTTCCCCATTGAACATAGCGCGTGTGATCGAATCCCGCCAAACGCGAGGCGTCGTCAAAAAAATCCTTGCCGCTGTTTTTGTAAAGAATCGGCAGATCGTCGGCAAAATGCGTTTTGAAAATGTCGGGAAAACCGTTGTTGTCATAATCGCCGACCGTCACGCCCATGCCGGCTTGCGCATTGCCGTCCTCGTTATACGCCGTGCCGCTTTCGAGACTGACATCCGTAAAAGTTCCGTCCTTGTTGTTGCGGTAAAGCGTCGAGGAAGTCGAATCGCAGGCGACGTAAATGTCCGCCCACCCGTCGCTATTAAAATCGGTGACGACCGCCGTCATCGAATATCTTCCGGTAATTTTCGAAACGCCCGATCTGTCCGAAACGTCCGTAAATGTGCCGTCGCCGTTGTTGCGGTAAAGCAGATTCGTATCGGTCGGCAAACCTTTCGGACCGCAGTTGACGGCGATTCCCTTCCAAAAACAATTATTGCCTTTCCCCGGTTCGGGCGCGGTTTTTGTGTCGAATTTCAAATAATTGGCGACGAATAGATCGAGTTTTCCGTCGCGGTCGTAGTCGATAAAGGTCGCGCCCGAACCCCAGCGAAGATTGCCGACCGGAAATCCGGCTTTTGCCGTCAGATCGGTAAAACCGCCGTTGCCGTTATTGCGATACAAAACATTCTGCCCGTAATAGGTCAGAAACAGATCCTCAAAGCCGTCGTTGTCGTAATCGCCGACCGTGACGCCCGACCCCCAACCCGTGCGGCGCAAATTCGCCTTGTCGGTGACATCGGTAAAAGTCCCGTTTTTGTTATTGCGGTAGAGATGAAGCGTCGGTTCGGCGCCTTTCGGAAAACCTTCGAGCCGGGTGCCGTTCATCATAAAAACATCCGTCCAGCCGTCGTT